>NZ_JBHYPZ010000005.1:0-272169 GCF_042746485.1 Streptomyces sp. NPDC058751
CACCCTTTTTTTTTGGGGGGCGGGGGGGTGCGTTTTTTTTTATACCCCCCGGGCCCCCCGCGGGTGTCCGGGCCCGGGGGGCGGGGGGCCCCCGACCATGCTCGTCGGGGCACCCGCGCAGCCGCCTACTGCTGGTGACGGGTACTGAGTGGACCGAGGTCAGGCTCGCCGACGGGCACCGGTGCCGTGCCCGTCCGCACCGCCGAGGCGCCCGCGGACGGTCCGGCGACGGAGGACGAACCCGCCATCGGCGCAACGCCGTTGTAGTAGGACGTGTACGTCCACTGGCTGCTGCTCGCGCTGATCGCCGTACCCGCGGAGTTCAGCGCCGCCGTCGACACCGAGCCGGTACCGCCGAAGGCGGCGATGCCGTTGACGTTCGCGGCGCCCTTGAGCAGGTAGGACTTGGTGTCGGCGGTGAGGGTGGTGACGTCCGTCCACAGCAGCGGACCGAAGACGTTCATCGCTGCCGCGGCCGATGTGCCCCCGCGCCAGCTGTCGGTGGAGGCCAGGGCCACGCTGCCCGGCGCGCTCCACCAGAACCGCGCGAGGGCGGCCGCGGTGCCGGCGTTGGTGCTCGCCGTGACCGGGTAGTAGGTGTACGTCGACGGCCAGTTCGAGAACGGCGTGTGCGTGAGCGCGTACTTCGCCGAGGCGCCGACCGGGATCATGTAGGTGTCGCGCGGGTCGAGGCTGTTGAGGTACGACTTCACGGACGAGGTCAGCGTGTTGCCGTCGTTGAGGACGACGACCGCCTTGCCGCTCGTCCCGTTCGCGCCCGCGGCGGAAGCGGCGGCGAGGGCCGAGTGGTAGTCGGTGCCGGTCGCGATGAAGACGTACTTCGGGGCGCTGGTGATCGACTTGGCGACGGCGACCGAGGTCGAGTAGCGGGAGGTGCCGGCCAGCCGCTTCGGGACGAAGCCGAGCGCGGTGACCTTGGTCGAGACGGCGCTGCTGAGGATCGAGGTGCCGCCGACGAGGTAGACGCTCGCGCCCGGCTTGAGGGTCCGCTTGAGCTCGTTCTGCACGGCCGTGGACAGTGAGCCGGCCGGGGTCAGCAGGACCGGCCCGTGCTTCTTGCCCGCGAGGGCGGGAGCGGTCAGCGCGTACGACTGGCTGTCCTGGGAGACCAGCACGGCGGACGAGGCGTTCATCAGCCCCGGCTCGCTCTTGCCGACCGTGTTCCAGGTCCAGCGGGAGGCTGCGATGTTGCTGCCGTAGACGTCGGCGCCGGAGACCCGGGCGACGGAGTTCTTGCGCAGGGGCTGCCAGGCGGGCGAACGGCCTCCCCAGGGGAAGGGCTGTCCCTCCGTCACCGTGTCCGCCGTGATCGTCATGACGACATTGCTCTCCTGGCGGCCACCACTGGTGGGCCGGTCGAAGTGCACGACGAGCCGGTCGCTCGCGGGCGCCCAGGAGGGGCTGTCGTAGTCACCGGCGTCAACGGTCAGGCGGCGCTCGCCGGTGCCGTCGCTGTTGATCGAGAAGAGCTGGCGGTGACCGTCGACGGTGCGGATGAAGGCGACCTTCGTGCCGTCGGGCGAGATGGCGGGCGAGCCGCCCACGGCGAGCTTGGTCTCCGTCTTGGTGGCGGCGTTGTAGAGCACGACCGACGGCGTGGTCGTGCTGCAGCCGGTGCCGTTGCGCTGGAAGGCCAGCAGCGTGCCGGTCGCGTCACCGCTCGGCACGAGGTCGCAGCCACCGGTGGCCAGCAGCCGGACCGGGGTACCGCCGCCGGCCGGGATCGAGTAGAGCTTCTTGGCCGCGGAGAAGACGATCTTGCGGCCGTAGGTCCAGTACGTGGGGTGGGAGGCCGAGCTGCCCGATCCCGACGAATAGACCGTCGTCACGCTGAGGCTGGTAAGGCCGACAGTTCCCAGCCCTCCGGCCGACTCGAAGACGACGCGGCTGCCGTCGGGCGACCACGCGGGCGTCTCGTCGTCGGAGCCGTTGGAGACACGCTTCACGTCGTTGCCGTCGGCGTCCGACGACAGGATGCCGTCGTTGACCACGGCGATCCTGCCGTCGACGGCCGGCCACCCGGCGACGTCGGCCGACGCCCCCGGTGCCAGGGCTATCGCCGTGCCGGCTGCCAGGGCCGTCGCCGCGGTCAGCGCCACGAATCTGTGGCGCGCGAAAATTTTCAAGGGTGTCCCCCCAGGTAGGTGCGATGGGCTGCCGGGCCACCCCCCAGGGGCCTACGGGATGAACTCAGAGCGTCGTTCCCGTGTACGGCAGCGGCGCTACTGTAAGCCCTTGCCGATCACCACGGAAACGGGGTTACCGGGCGGGAACCTCACGAATTCCGCAGCTCACGCGCCCGTGCCTCCAGCAGTTCCCGTTCCCTTCCGTTGCGCGCCAGCGTGGCGGCCCGCTCGAACTCCGTGCACGCCTCCCCCGTGCGCCCGAGCCGGGCGAGCAGGTCGCCGCGCACGCTCGGCAGCAGGTGGTAGTCGCGCAGGGCCGGTTCACCGGCGAGGGCGTCGACGATCTCCAGCCCGGGGCCGGGCCCCTCGGCCATCGAGACGGCCACGGCGCGGTTCAGTTCGACGACCGGGGAGGGGGTACGGGCCGCCAGCAGTCCGTAGAGGGTGGCGATCCGGCGCCAGTCGGTGTCCTCGTAGGTGTGGGCCTGCGCGTGGCAGGCGGCGATGGCGGCCTGGAGGGCGTACGGCCCCGGGCCGCCGGTGGCGACGGCACCGGCCCGGTTCAGCGCGGTGAAGCCGCGGCGGATCAGCATGCGGTTCCAGCGGCGGCGCTGCTGGTCCTTGAGGAGGACGGGTTCGCCGCCGGGCCCGGTGCGGGCGGCCGCCCGGGACTCCTGGAGTTCCAGCAGGGCGGCGAGCGCGTGCACCTCGCTCTCCTTGGGCATCAGCTCGGCGAGCACCCGGGCCAGCCGCAGCGCGTCCTCGCACAGCGCGGGACGCAGCAGGTCGTCGCCCGCCGTGGCCGCGTAACCCTCGTTGAAGACGAGGTAGATGACCTCCAGCACGGACCCGAGCCGGGCTTCGCGCTCGGGTCCGTACGGGACCTCGAAGGCGACCCCCTTCGCGGCCAGCGTCCGCTTGGCCCGGACGATGCGCTGGGCGACCGTCGCCTCCGGGACGAGGAAGGCGCGGGCGATCTCGGACGTCGTCAGGCCGCCGAGGAGCCGCAGGGTGAGCGCGATGCGGGCCTCGGCGGACAGGACGGGGTGGCAGGCGGTGAAGACCAGCCGGAGCAGGTCGTCGTCGATGTCGTCCGGATCGGCGGGTTCGTCGACGTGGTGCGGCGCGGACAGCGAGAGGTCCCGTCCGACCTCCTCCAGCTTGCGCGCGTAGTTCTCCCGGCGGCGTACGAGGTCGATCGCCCGGTGCTTGGCCGTGGCCGTCAGCCAGGCGCCCGGGTTGTCGGGCACCCCGTCGCGCGGCCACTGCTCCAGCGCCGCGACCAGGGCGTCCTGCGCGAGTTCCTCGGCGATGCCGACGTCACGGACGATCCGGGCCGCGCCCGCGATGATGCGGGGGGACTCGATGCGGAAGATGGTCTCGACGGCGGTGTCGACGCCGTCGGCGGGTGCTGGTGCGGGCTGCTGTTCCACAACCCACCATGAGACACCCACCGCGGCGTCCGGCCAAGGAGCCCGCTCAGCCCTCGGCGATCTCCCGTACCTCGCAGGTGACCGTCCAGTGCTCCTCGTGCACCTTCAGGAACCGCTTGGTCCACTCCACGGCCTCGGCCATGTCCTTGCACTGCATGATCGCGTAGCCGCCGACGACCTCCTTGGACTCGGTGAAGGGCCCGTCGGTGACGGACAGTTCCCCGCCCGCGTAGTGGACGCGCTTGCCCTGCGCGCTGGGCGTCAGGCCCTCGGTCTGGAGCATGACGCCGGCCTTGGTGATCTCCTCGATGAGTTCGCCCATCCGCTGCATCAGTTCGGGGCTGGGGCCTTCGGCGGGCGCGGTGCGCTCGTCGATCTGGACCAGGGAGAGGTAGCGGGGCATGGTGACTCCTCGTATCTGTGGTGCCTGTGGCGTCTGTGGTGTCCCGGAGACGGACTTCTTCTTCCCGCCTCTCACCTGTGCGTCGAACGGGAGGCACCGGTCTCGACACCCTCCCCGGATTTCTTCGAAAACTTTCTCCGGGAGTCCCCGGACGGCCCCGGACGGATCTCTCCTGGAGTCCCGGACGGGCGCGGGCCGCGCGCTCGTCCACCGTTCACCGTTCACCGTTCACCCGAGCGAGTTCCAGAGGTCGCCCGCCTCCGGCTCCCTCGCGACCACCCGGTTGGGGTCCGAGAGTGCCGTCGCCACCGGCATCATCACCGTCTTCACGTCGTCCGCGGACAGGCCCTTCAGGCTCTGGCCGAGCTTCGACAGTTCGCCGAGCGAATCCAGGCCCGTGTCCGTCGTCAGGCTGCCGGTGACCGCGTTCACGACGCCGTAGAGCCCGGCCGGGTCGGACAGCAGGTCGGCCGACGAGATCTGCTCCAGCAGGGCCTTGACCAGCTTCTGCTGCAGACCTATGCGGCCGAGGTCGCTGCCGTCGCCTATACCGTGCCGGGTGCGGGCCAGGGCCAGGGCCTGCTCGCCGTTCAGGTGGTGGGCGCCCGCGGCCAGGTGCAGCCGGCTCTTGTCGTCGTCGATGTCCTGGCCGGTGGTGACGGTGACCCCGCCGAGCGCGTTCACCAGCTTCGCGAAGCCCGAGAAGTCGATCTCGACGTAGTGGTCCATCCGGACGCCGGTCATCGACTCCACCGTCTTCACGGCGCACACCGGCCCGCCCACCGAGTAGGCGCTGTTGAACATCGCGCCGTACGCCACCGCCGTCGAGCCCCCGGAGGACAGCGGGCAGGACGGACGGGTGACCAGCGTGTCCCGCGGGATGCTGACGACCGTGGCCCGGGTGCGCCCGGCGTCGACGTGCACGACCATCGCCGTGTCGGAACGCGCGCCGGAACTGTCTCCGCCGCCGAGCCTCGCGTTCGCCCCGCCGCTGCGCGAGTCCGAGCCGAGGACCAGGATGTTGAGGGCGCCGCTGGGCAGCGGGGACGGGGACGCCGAGGCGGACGCCGGTGCCGAGGGCGTCACCACCGCCCTCGCCGGACGGTCGTCACCGAGCGCGCTGTCGATGTCGACGCTCCTGATGTTCTGGTTCAGGTGCCAGTACACCCAGCCCGCGCCGCCGGTGCCCAGCACCAGCAGCCCCGCCAGGGCGAGGCCGGCGACCTTCAGCACCCTCGCCCGCCGGCCCCGCCGTCCGCCCTCGTCGCCGTTCTCGTCATGTCCCGTCACGGACAGGAACGTAAGTCCGGTTTATTAGGGGACTGTTAGGGACAGGCGTGCAGAACGTTTTTCTTCGGAGAATCTCATCGTTCTCAGCCCAGCGTCACCGTGGGCACGGGGTTGCCGCCGCTCCACGACGCGTTGAACCCGAACGTCACCGAACCGCCGTCCGGGACGGTCCCGTTGTACGAGGCGTTGGCGCAGCTCACGGCCGCGCCGCTCTGGGTGCAGGTCGCGTTCCACGCCTGGGTGATCCGCTGGCCCGCGCCGTACGTCCAGTTCACCTTCCACGAGGAGAGCGCGGCCCCGGAGCACGCGATGCGCACCTGCCCCGTGAACCCGGTGTTCCACTGGTTCTGGACGCTGTACGTCGCCGTGCACGCGCCCGTGGGCGGCGGGGTCGTGGTCCCTCCGAGCGAGGTCGCGATGGCGTCGTACGCCGGTTTGGGCACGTAGTTCTCGTCGTACGGGGTCGCCGCGCCGTAGCCCGAGAACACGTCCGGGATCCAGGAGTCGGAGTCGGTGAAGCCCCAGACGGTCACGCCGTGGCAGCGGGTCACGGCGACGCAGGCGTCGAAGACCGCCTTGTAGTCGGCGGCCTGCTGCGCCAGCTCGGTGCTGTCGGAGGGCAGCTGCATCCGGACGTCCAGCTCCGTGACCGCGACGTCGACGCCGAGGTCGGCGAAGCGCTGGATGTTCTGCTGGAGGGTGCCGGGGACCTGGCCGAGGACGAGGTGGGCCTGGAGGCCGACGCCGTCGATCGGGACGCCGCGCGCCTTCAGGGACTTGACCAGGTCGTACAGGGCGGTGCTCTTGGCGTTGACGCCCTCGACGTTGTAGTCGTTGATGTAGAGCTTGGCGCTCGGGTCGGCGGCGCGCGCCCAGGTCAGCGCCTGGGCGATGTAGTCGGCGCCGAGGCCGTCGTACCAGAGGGTGGAGCGGTAGGTGCCGTCCTCGTTGAAGGGCTCGTTGACCACGTCCCAGGCGGCCAGTCTGCCCTTGTAGCGGGTGACTTCGGTGGTGATGTGGTCCTGGAGCAGTCCGCCGAGCTCGGCGGTGGTCCAGGTGCCGTTGGTCAGCCAGCTCGGGTTCTGGCTGTGCCAGACCAGGGTGTGACCGCGCACCTGCTGGTCGTGGGCCTGCGCGAACGCGACGATCTGGTCGGCCTCGGCCCAGTCGAAGCTGCCCCGGGTGGGCTCGACGCTGCCCCACTTCATCGCGTTGCCCGGGGTCAGCGAGTTGAACTGGCCCCCGGCGATGTCGCCGTACGTGCCGGTCAGCCTGGAGCCGGTGACGGCGGTGCCGACGACCTTGCCCTTGGCCTCGGCGAGGTCGCGCAGCGGGGAGCCCGCGGCGTGCGCCGTCGTGCCGGCCGCGAGCAGCGCGGCCACCGTCGCGGCCCCGGCGAACAGGGCGGCGACCCCGCGGCGTAAGGAGCGGGGTCGCGAGGAGCGGGTTCGGGAGGTTCTCATGGCGGGTGCCTCCGAAAGTTTCGGCTGTACAACCGATTGACGTCGCAGGAGTGTGCAGGCGGACGCCCCACCCGTCAATACGACCTCCCGGCCCCCTCAGGACCGACCTGCCTCCCGGGGTGACCCCACCCCCTGTCTTTCGCCCCCTCCGCCCCTACCCTTCCCGTACCCGGGGCTCCGCCCCGAACCCCGCTCCTCAAACGCCGGAGGGGCTGAATCTTTCCCCGGCCGGGACTGGAACTTTCGCCGGCCGGGGCTGTGACCGGCTGGATCTCGCCCCCGCAGTCGGAATCCGGCGCGAGGGGCCGTGCCGGTACATCGATGGCCGTCGCCACCGACGGTCACATCTCCGTCCAACGGCGACGGGCGGATGTACCGGCACGGCCCCGACCCACCCACCGGACCGGTATCACGCCGGAGGCGCACCCGTGCTGCTGCGGACGACCAGGCTGGTCGCGAGCTCCATCCGCGTCCCGGCCGACGGCCGCTCCTGGCGGCTCAGGTCGAGCACCAGCTTCGCCGCCGCCTCGGCCATCTCCGTCAGCGGCTGCCGTACGGTCGTCAGCGGCGGCCCCACCCAGCGGGCCACCGGAAGATCGTCGAAGCCGACCACGCTCAGGTCCTCGGGAACGCGCAGCCCCAGCTCACGGGCAGCCTCGTAGAGCCCGAGCGCCTGGAGGTCGTTGCCGGCGAAGACGGCCGTGGGCCGGTCGGGACGGCGCAGCAGATCAAGGCCGATCCGGTGACCGGCCTCGTGGTGGAAGTCCCCGGCGACGATCAGCGAGGGGTCGACGGGCAGCCCGGCCGTCTCCAGCGCCGCGCGGTAGCCGTCGACCCGTGCCCGGCTGCACATCATCCGCGACGGCCCGCTGATGGCGCCGATCCGGGTGTGCCCGAGTTCGACGAGGTGGCGGGTGGCGGCGAGGCCCCCCTGCCAGTTGGTGGCGCCGATGGAGGGCACGTCGACGCCCGGGTCGCCGGCCGGGTCCATCACCACGAAGGGGATGGACCTGCTGTTCAGCAGGGCGCGCTGGGAGTCGTCGAGGCCCGAGAGGACGAGGATCACCCCGTGCGGGCGCCGGGCGGCGACCTGGTCGGCCCAGGTCCGGCCGGGGGTGAGCCGGCCGGCGGACTCGGAGAGCACCACGCTGAGGCCCGCGTCGCGGGCGACGTTCTCCACGCCCCGGATGACCTCCATCGCCCAGGCGCTCTCCAGCTCGTGGAAGACCAGGTCGATCAGCGGCGAGCGGGAAGCCTCGGCCCGGCGGCGCCGGTAACCGTAGGCGTGCAGCAGCTCCTCGACGCGGGAGCGGGTGGCGGGGGCGACGTCGGCACGACCGTTGAGGACTTTCGAAACAGTCGGAGCCGAGACACCGGCCTCCCGGGCGATCTCGGCCAGCGTCGCCGTCTGTGCTTCTGCGGACTTCCCAGGCTTCATGGCGGCGATCGTATCTCTGCGCGACCCCTTGACGGGCCGATCGGATCGCCTTACCTTCCCGGAACATTCGAAATATAACTCGAAACATTCGCGACGGATCATCGGCGATCCCTCGCGCTGACCGAGAGGTGCCGTCCATGGAGTCCTACAGCAGACGTTGGTTCCTCGGCGCGGGCACGGCCGCCCTGGCCTCTGTCGGCGGGCTCACCGCCTGCGGCTCCAGCGGCGGTTCCGGCGGAGACGGGACGCTCACCGCGTTCGTCTACGGTGACGACGCGGCGAAGATCCAGGTCAAGTCCGTCGACCGGTTCAACGCCTCGGCCGCGGCGAAGAAGGCCAAGGGCAGCGTCAAGCTCCAGAAGGTGCCCGCGACCGACTACCCGGCCAAGCTGCGCACGGCGATGGGCTCGCCCAACGCCCCCGACGTGTTCTTCAACTGGGGCGGCGGCTCCATCAAGGCCTACCGGGAGGCCGGCCAGCTGGTCGACCTGACCGACGTCATCGCCTCCGACCCGGTGCTCAAGAGCGGCTTCCTGCCGTCGGTGCTGGCGGCGGGCGGACTGGACGGCAAGAACTACGGCGTGCCGATGCGCGGCATGCAGCCCGTGATCCTCTTCTACAACAAGACGGTCTTCGAGGAGCACAAGCTCCAGCCGCCCACCACCTGGGACCAGTTGCTCGACATCAACGCCAAGCTGAAGAAGGCGAAGATCACCCCGTTCGCGCTGGGCGGGGCGGACATCTGGCCCGAGCTGATGTGGCTGGAGTACCTGGTCGACCGGATCGGCGGCCCCCAGGTCTTCGAGAAGATCAAGAACGGTGACGCCTCCTCCTGGGGCGACCCTGCCGTCCTCAAGGCCGCCCAGACGGTCAAGGAGCTGATCGACGACGGCGCCTTCGGCAAGGGCTACAGCTCGGTGGGCTACGGCAACGGCGGCGCGCCCGCGGTCTTCGCCAAGGGCAGGGCGGCGATGCACCTGATGGGCTCGTGGGAGTACTCCACGCAGCTCGGCAAGTTCCCCGACTTCGCGAAGAACAACCTGGGCTGGTGCGCCTTCCCGCAGATCGAGGGCGGCGCCGGCGACATCCGCAACGTGGTCGGCAACCCCACCAACTACTGGTCGGTGAACGCCCGCACCTCCAACAAGGACGCGGCGATCGCCTTCCTGCGCGACTCCGCCTCCCTCGCCTACACCAAGGAACTCATCGCCAACGGTGACGTCCCGGCGACCTCGAACGCGGCGACCCTCCTGGACGCCTCGCCGAACCCGGAGTTCGCCAAGTTCCAGTACGAGATGGTGCAGAAGGCCCCGGCGTTCACGCTGAGCTGGGACCAGGCGGTCGACCCCGACGTGTCGACGCCGATGCTCACCGAGGTCAACAAGCTGTTCGTGGGCAAGTCCTCGCCGACGCAGTTCGTGTCGGCGCTCAAGGAGCTGAAGTGAGCCTCACACAGCTCAAGGGCGGCCCGCGGGACGACGCGGGCCGCCCCCGCTCCACCCGGCGCAACAGGGCCGGCCGCCCCAGCACCGCACTGGCCGTCCCCGGCGTCCTGTTCTTCGCCTTCTTCGCCCTCGCCCCGATGGTCCTGGCCTTCTACCTGTCGTTCACCCGGTGGAACGGCCTGGGCGACCCGGAGCCGGTCGGTCTGGCCAACTGGCGCAAGCTGCTGGGCGACGACCGGCTGACCCAGTCGCTGACGGTCACCGTCTCGCTGACCGTGGTGAGCTGGGCGTTCCAGACGGTGACATCGCTCCTGCTGGGGGTGTGGGCGGCGGGCCGGCAGCGCAACCGCGCGGTCCTCTCGGCGATCTTCTTCGTGCCGTTCCTGCTGTCGTCGACGGCGATCTCGCTGCTGTTCTACGCGCTGCTCGACCCGAACTTCGGCATCATCCACAAGGACACCCTCGGCACGACCAGCGGCGCGTTCCTCGCGATCGTGTTCGTCGGCGGCTGGCAGTTCATCCCCTTCCACACCCTGATCTACCAGGGCGGGGCACGGCAGATACCCGAAGTCCTGTACCAGGCGGCCGCGATCGACGGCGCCGGCCGCTACCGCCAGTTCTTCTCGATCACGCTCCCGCAGCTCCGCAACACCGCGACGACGTCGAGCGTGCTGATGATCGTCGGTTCGCTGACGTACTTCGAGACCGTCCTGATCCTCACCCAGGGCGGTCCGGGCACCGACACGGCGATCCTGCCGTACCTGATGTACCAGGCCGGCTTCAAGAGCTACGACTTCGGCTACGCGAGCGCCGTCGCCTCCTTCCTGGTGCTCGCGGCGACCGCGCTGTCCCTGCTGATGGTGAAGCTGTCCGGATTCGGCGCGATGCGCAGTACCCGGGAAGGGATGTGACGCCATGTCACACGACACGTTGCCCCGTCCCGTGAAGACGGACTCCGCCCCCGCCGCCGAGCGGCCCGCGCGCCGCCGGGGGCACTGGACCCGGCGCGCCAACCCGCTCGCCGGCGCCGGGGCGCTGCTCTGGCTGACCGTCGTGGTCATCCCGATCTACGCGATGATCTCGGCCTCGCTCACCCACCAGGACGAGGCGCTGGGGCACAACGCCCTGAAGCCGCCGTCCCACCCGACGCTGGACAACTACGACACCGTCCTGCACAACGGCTTCGGCCACCTGCTGTGGAACACGGTGCTCGCGGCGGCCGGGGTCGTCCTGATCGTCCTGGTGCTGTGCGTCCCGCTGTCCTACGTGGCCGTACGGACCCGCAGCGTCTGGTCGGGGGCCGCGTTCCGGCTGTTCCTGCTGGGCGTGGCGATCCCCGCGCAGGCCGTCGTGGTGCCGCTCTACCTGATGATCGCCAAGCTGAACCTCTACGACAGCCTGCTCGCGATCGTCCTGCCCACCGCCGCGTTCGCCATGCCGGTGTCGGTGCTGATCCTCACCGGCACGCTGCGGGACATCTCCGAGGAGATGTACGAGGCGATGGCGCTGGACGGCGCCTCCACCACCCGGATGCTGTTCCAGCTCGTCATCCCGATGTCCAAGGGCGGCATCAGCACCGTCGTCATCTTCTCGGCGCTCCAGGCCTGGAACGGCTTCCTCTTCCCGCTGATCTTCACCCAGTCCGACGGACCGCGGGTGCTGACCCTCGGCCTGTTCAACTACGTGAGCGAGTTCGGCGTGAACATTCCCGCCATCCTCGCCTCCGTCGTCCTCTCCGGTGTCCCGATCTTCATCGTGTACCTGGTGGCCCGCCGCGCGCTGGTCGGCGGCCTCATGGGTGTGGGCGGCAAGTGAACGCGTACGACCAGGGGCGGCCGAACCCCCCTTCCCCCGACAGGAGTTCCATGAACACCGCTCCCTGGCGCGACCCCGCCCTGCCCGCCGAGACCCGCGTCGACGACCTGCTCTCCAGGATGACCCCGGAGGAGAAGACCGCCCAGCTCTACGGCGTGTGGGTGGGCGCCGCGACGGACGGCGACGGGGTCGCCCCGCTCCAGAGCGAGATGTCCTCCTCGTACGACTGGGACGAGCTGATCACCCTCGGGCTCGGCCAGCTCACCCGCTCCTTCGGCACCGCCCCCGTGGACCCGGCGCTGGGCGCGCAGGCACTGGCCCGCGCCCAGCGCCGGATAGCCGAGGCCGGCCGCTTCGGCATCCCCGCCGTCGCCCACGAGGAGTGCCTGGCGGGCTTCACGGCCTGGCAGGCGACGGCGTACCCGGTCCCGCTGGCCTGGGGCGCCGCCTTCGACCCGGCGCTGGTGGAGGAGCTGGGCCGGCGCATCGGCGACGACCTGCGCTCGGTCGGCGTCCACCAGGGCCTCGCCCCGGTCCTGGACGTGGTCCGCGACCTGCGCTGGGGCCGGGTGGAGGAGACGATCGGCGAGGACCCGTACCTGGTCGCCACCGTCGCCACCGCCTACGTACGGGGCCTGGAGTCGGCCGGGATCGTGGCCACCCTCAAGCACTTCGCCGGCTACGCGGCCTCGGCCGGCGCCCGGAACCTGGCGCCGGTACGGGCGGGTGTGCGCGAGCTCTTCGACGTCACGCTGCCGCCGTTCGAGATGGCCCTGCGCGAGGGCGGCGCCCGTTCGGTGATGGCCGCCTACAACGACATCGACGGCGTCCCGGCGTCGGCCGACCCGTACCTGCTGACCGAGCTGCTGCGCGACGAGTGGGGCTTCACCGGCACGGTGGTCTCGGACTACTTCGGTGTCGGCTTCCTCCAGAGCCTGCACCGGGTGGCCGGCAGCGAGGCCGAGGCGGCGCACAAGGCGCTGGAGGCCGGCGTCGACGTCGAGCTGCCCACGCTCAAGTGCTACGGCGAGCCGCTGATGGCGGCCGTCCGGGCGGGCACCGTCCCCGAGTCGCTGATCGACCGGGCGGCCCGCCGGGTGCTGCTCCAGAAGTGCGAACTGGGCCTGCTGGACGAGGACTGGCGGCCGGAGACCGGCCGCCCCGTCGACCTGGACTCCGCGGGCAACCGGGCGCTCGCCCGCAGGCTCGCCGAGGAGTCGGTGGTCCTGCTGGACAACGCGGACGGCGTGCTGCCGCTGGCCCCGGACACCCGGATCGCGGTGATCGGCCCGCGCGCGGACGACCCCCTGGCGATGCTGGGCTGCTACTCGTTCCCCTCGCACGTGCTCACGCACCACCCCGAGGTGCCCACCGGTGTGGACATCCCGACCGTGCTCGACGCGCTGCGCGCCGAACTGCCGGACGCCAAGGTGACGTTCGCGCGGGGCTGCGGGGTCTCGGAACCGGACCGCTCCGGTTTCGAGGAGGCGGTGGCACGGGCCGCCGAGGCCGACGTGTGCGTGGCGGTGCTCGGCGACCGTGCCGGGCTGTTCGGCCGGGGCACCTCGGGCGAGGGCTGCGACGTGGCCGACCTCGGCCTGCCGGGCGTGCAGGGCGAGCTCCTCGACGCCCTGGTCGCCACGGGGGTCCCGGTGGTCCTGGTGCTGCTCACCGGCCGCCCCTACGCGCTGGGCCGCTGGCAGGACCGTCTCGGCGGCGTCGTCCAGGCGTTCTTCCCGGGCGAGGAGGGCGGCCCCGCGGTGGCGGGCGTGCTGTCCGGCCGGGTCGGCCCGTCCGGCAGGCTGCCAGTGAGCGTGCCGCGTGACCCGGGCGGCCAGCCGTGGACCTACCTCCAGCCGCCGCTGGGCCTGAAGGGAGAGGTCAGCAACCTGGACCCGACGCCGCTGTACCCGTTCGGCCACGGCCTCTCGTACACCTCGTTCGCCTGGGAGGCGGCCGAGGCGCCCGAGACCGAGATCGGCACCGACGGCTCGTACGACGTGTCGGTGACCGTCCGCAACACCGGTGGGCGCGCGGGCGCCGAGGTCGTCCAGCTCTACTTGCACGACCCGGTGGCCTCGGTGACCCGCCCGGACGTACGGCTGATCGGCTACCAGCGTCTGGAGCTGGCTCCGGGCGAGGCCCGGCGGGTGACCTTCCGCTTCCACGCGGACCTCGCGGCGTTCACCGACCGCACCGGCACCCGCGTCGTCGAACCGGGCGCCCTGGAGCTGCGGCTCGCCGCCTCCAGCGCGGACGTGCGCCACACGGCCCGGCTGAACCTGACGGGCCCGGTGCGGCGGCCGGGCCCGGACCGGCGCATGCGCTGCGGGACCGAGGTCGCCCAGGTGTCCTGACCCGGCGGAGGGACCGCTGCGGGGCCGGCCACCGAGTGGTGGGGACCCGGCTGCCGGCCCCCGCGGCACGCGGCCGGTGTGTCCCGTGCCGGCACGGGACGCACCGGCCGCGGCGGCCGCCCGTCAGCCGACCGACTCGAAACGCCACCTGTGCACCGGCCGGGAAACCAACTCATCGTCCGGATCCGGCAGTTCGGGAAGCTCGGCGTGGTACTCCGCGTCCCACCAGGTGATGACGAGAACCCGGTCCTGGGGCGCCCGCAGGAACTCCTGCCGCACCGGCTCCCCGGGGACCTTCTGCGCCCGCACCCAGGCGAGCAGGTCCTCGCCCCGGCCGGCGGCGGCCCGTGCCTCCCACATCAGCGCCACGGTCATGGGTACAGGTTCTCCTTCGCGACCTCGTGCACGTGATCGTGCGTGTGCGTGTGCGCGCGCCCCGGCACGTGCGGATCCGTCACCGGCAGCGAGGAGTCCGCCGACAGGTCCCAGTCGGAGGCGGCCCGGTTCCGGGCGACCATCTCGGCGCCCAGAGCGGCGACCATCGCACCATTGTCCGTGCACAGCTTGGGGCGCGGCACCCGCAGCCGGATGCCGGCGGCCTCGCAGCGCTCCTGGGCGAGCACCCGCAGCCGCGAGTTCGCGGCCACGCCACCGCCGATCATGAGGTGGTCGACGCCCTCGTCCTTGCAGGCACGGACGGCCTTGCGGGTGAGCACGTCCACCACGGCCTCCTGGAAGGACGCGGCCACGTCGCGCACCGGCACCTCCTCCCCCGCCGCCCGCTTGGCCTCGATCCAGCGGGCCACGGCGGTCTTCAGACCGGAGAAGGAGAAGTCGTAGGCCGGGTCGCGCGGTCCGGTGAGACCGCGCGGGAACGTGATGGCGTTCGGGTCGCCCTCCTTGGCGTACCGGTCGATGACCGGACCGCCCGGGAAGCCGAGGTTCAGCACGCGCGCGATCTTGTCGAAGGCCTCGCCGGCCGCGTCGTCGATGGTCGCGCCCATCGGCCGTACGTCGGAGGTGATGTCGGTGGACAGCAGCAGCGAGGAGTGTCCGCCGGACACCAGCAGGGCCATCGTCGGCTCCGGCAGCGCGCCGTGCTCCAGCTGGTCCACGCAGATGTGGGAGGCGAGGTGGTTGACGCCGTACAGCGGCTTGCCGAGCGCGTACGCGTACGCCTTCGCGGCCGAGACCCCGACGAGCAGCGCCCCGGCGAGCCCGGGCCCCGCGGTGACCGCGATGCCGTCCAGGTCCCTGGCCGAGACCCCCGCCTCCTTCAGCGCCCGCTCGATCGTCGGGACCATCGCCTCCAGGTGCGCCCGGGACGCGACCTCGGGAACGACCCCGCCGAAGCGCGCGTGCTCGTCGACGCTCGACGCGATGGCGTCGGCGAGCAGGGTGGTGCCGCGGACGATGCCGACGCCGGTCTCGTCGCAGGAGGTCTCGATGCCGAGGACGAGGGGTTCGTCAGCCATGGGTCTCTGTTCCTTGTACGGAGGTCGAAGGGTCGTGCAGCCGCATCACCAGGGCGTCGATGTTCCCCGGCTGGTAGTAGCCGCGCCGGAAGCCGATGGGCTCGAAGCCGAAGCGCTCGTACAGCTTCTGCGCGCGGACGTTGTCCACGCGGCACTCCAGCATCACCTCGGCGCAGTCGAAGTCGCTCGCGGCCCGCAGCAGTTCGGTGAGCAGCCGGCCGCCGAGGCCGGTGCCCCACTGGTCCTGGCGCACCGCGATCGTCTGCACGTCGCCCAGGTCTCCCGAGGCGGCGAGCCCGGCGTAGCCGACGAGCGCGTCACCGTCGCAGGCGACCAGATAGCGGCGGGTCGCCTCGGGCCCGCGGGCGTGGGCGAGTTCGGACCAGAACATGCCCCGGGACCAGGCGTCGACGGGGAAGAGTTCCTTCTCCAGCTCCAGTACGGGATCGATGTCCCACCAGCGCATCTCGCGCAGCACGACGGTCACTTGGGGGTGACCACCTTGTAGTTCTTGGGCACCTGGGCGTCCGGGCGGCGCAGGTACAGCGGCCTGGGCGGCTCCAGTTCCTCCCCCGCGGCCAGCTTCTCGGCGGCGAGGGAGGCGAGGGCCGCGGCCGAGACGTGCTCGGGCGTGCGGGCGTCCGTGAAGGTGTCGGGGTAGAGGAGGGCGCCCGCGCCGACGGCGGGCAGCGCGGTGACCTCCTCGTCGATCTCGGCGGGGCGGTCCACCGCGGGATCCGACAGCCGGGTGCGGCGGTCGGCGTACCGGGCCCAGTAGACCTCCTTGCGGCGGGCGTCCGTGGCGACGACGAACGGCCCCTCCACGTCGGCCGCGTGGGCGAGCCCGTCGAGGGTGCACACGCCGTGCACGGGGACGCCGAGCGCGACGCCGAAGGTGTCGGCGGTCATGAGGCCGACGCGCAGCCCCGTGTACGGGCCGGGGCCGACGCCCACGACGATGCCGGTGACGGCGTCCAGCCCGAGGCCGGCCTCGGTGAGCACCCGGTCGACGGTCGGCAGCAGCAGCTCTCCGTGCCGGCGCGCGTCCACCTGGCTCGACGAGGCGATGACGGACGTGCCGTCGTGCAGGGCGACGGTCACGGCGGGGGTGGCGGTATCCAGAGCGAGCAAGAGCACGCAAACAGCCTACGGCGCCGGAGCCCGGCGCAAGGCCGCCCGGGGCTCCCGTCCCCCGGCTGCTACCGTCAGCGCAAGGACGTACGAAGGTCGAGAGGTGGGCACACAAGGTGGCTAGGAGCAGCTCGGGAATCGTGACCGGGCTCACCGTGGCGGCGCTCGCGACAGTCGGCTTCCTCGCCTTCCAGGCATCCGCGAACGTTCCGGACACCCTGGGCGACAAGCCGAGCGCGAGCGTGAGCGTGCCGGTCGAGTCCTCCGCCCCCAAGGCGCCCAAGGCCAAGAAGGACCCCGACGCGCTGCCGGCCCCGTCCGGCACCGGCGTGCGGGTCGTCTACTCGCTCGGCACCGACCGGGTGTGGCTCGTCGGCGCGGGCAACAAGGTGAAGCGCACCTTCGAGGTCACCCCGGGCACGGTCGACCCGGCCGCCGGCACGTACGCCGTCACGACCCGGGCGGGCGCGGTCACCGGGTCCGACGGGACGCAGATCGAGCACGTCGTGCGGTTCACCCTGGTCGACGGCGTCGCCATCGGCTTCAGCGCCGCGGTGAACGGCTCCATGGACGCGCCGGATCCCGAGAAGAAGCTCGGCGGCATCCGCACCTCGCGCGACGACGGCGACGCGATGTGGGCGTTCGCGACCGTGGGCGCGAAGGTCGTCGTCATCGACTGACCGCGCCGACGGCTCCCGGGCCGAGACCGGGCCGTCCCCGCGAGCACTCGGCGTCGGCGCCGGTGCCGGGCGCCGGGCGCGAGCGTCACGCGGCTCTGCGGGAGTGCTCCGGGGTCTGCTCCGCGGCCGGGTCGTCCAAGGGGGCGACGGGTGGCCTGGACACCGCCTCCGCCGCCGCGCACGCCGCCAGCAGATCCCGCATCGACACCCCGGCCACCGCACGCGGCACGGCCGGCACGTCACGTTCTGAAGTCGGCACTGCAGCCGACTCTGATGCCGACATGGACGCCTCCCCGGGCTTCGGGTGCCAGCATGGTTAGGTAGACCTAACTACGCACCGAAGTCCATGTGACCACGGCCGGGACGCGGAACGCAATATTTTGCCGACGTCCTGTCGGAAACGTTGGCCGAACGTACGAGTGGAAGCCGCCCGGGAAACACGGACGCCCGGCTCCCCGGCTGGTGAGCCGAGACGAGCCGGGCGGCGGGCCGAGGCGGTTCGGACAGCGGGCCGCAGGCCGGTCAGGCCGGGCGCAGGCCGGTCAGGCCGTGAGTACCGTCAGGTCGGCGGCGGCCCAGCGCCGCCCGATCCCCGTGACCGTCACGTGCCGCACCTCGTCGGTGGTGTCCCCGACGGCCCGGTGGATGACGACGTGCAGCCGGTCGTCGGTCAGCTCCTCGACCTTGCCCTCGCCCCACTCCACGACGATCACGGAGTCGGGGAGCGAGACGTCGAGGTCGAGGTCCTCCATCTCGTCGAGCCCACCGCCCAGCCGGTACGCGTCCACGTGCACGAGCGGCGGCCCGTCGCCGAGGGAGGGGTGGACACGGGCGATGACGAAGGTCGGCGAGGTGACGGCCCCGCGGACGCCGAGCCCCTCACCGAGTCCCCGGGTCAGCGTGGTCTTGCCCGCGCCGAGCTCGCCGTTCAGCATCACGAGGTCACCCGCGCGCAGCAGCTTGGCCAGGCGCAGCCCCAGCTCCCGCATCTGCTCGGGCGAGTTGACGGTGAGCCGCGCGGTGACGCCGTCCGCAGCCGGGACGCGCGATGCCGAGATGTCTTCCATCGTCACTCACCTAGAGTAGTACATATGCCGCATTGCGTGAGGGGTCGGTCCGGATCCGGACCGTGGCCGAGGACCGCCGGCCGCCTCCGTCAGGAGGAGGCGGAGTCGCAGCGACCCACGGTAGCCCCTGCCGGGACGGCCCCGGCGCGCACGAGGAGGTCGGCGAGGCGGTCTATGACGACCTCGGGGTGCTCCAGCATGACCAGGTGCCCCGCGTCGGGGACGAGCACCAGCTCGGCGTCCGGCAGCAGGTCGGCGATGGCCTCGCTGTGCTCGCTCGGCGTCACCAGGTCCTTGACCCCGGCGAGGACGAGGACGGGCATCCCGGCGAAACGGGCCAGCGCGGCCGTCTTGTCGTGCTCGGTGAACGCCGGGTAGAACTCGGCGACCACGTCGATCGGCGTGCCCTCGATCATCCGCTCCGCGAACCGCACCACGGCCGGGTCGACGTCCCGGCTCGCGAACGAGTACCGCTTGATGATCCCGGCGAACAGGTCCGCCGTGGCCCGCCGTCCCCGCTCCACCAGGGCCGCCTGCTGCCCGAGCGCCTTCAGCACACCGGGGAGCACGCGCCGCACGGCGGCGACGCCCGCGACGGGAAGCCCGAAGTTGACCTCGCCGAGCCGCCCCGACGACGTACCGACCAGGGCGACGCCGACGACCCGGTCCCGGATCAGTTCGGGGAACTGCTCGGCCAGCGCCATGACGGTCATGCCGCCCATGGAGTGCCCGACGAGCACGATCGGGCCCTCGGGCACGGCCGCCTCGATGACGGCCAGCAGGTCGCGGCCGAGCTGGTCGATGGTGACCGGCTTGCGGTCGTCCAGCTGGGCCGCGCCCCGCCCCGACCGTCCGTGGCTGCGCTGGTCCCAGTGGACCGTGCGCACGACACCGCGCAGCGCGGCGCGCTGGAAGTGCCAGGAGTCCTGGCCGAGGCAGTAGCCGTGGCTGAAGACGACGGTGACGGGGGCGGGGGCCTTGCGGCCGAAGAGCCGACGCCTGCGCGGGGCGAGCGACGCCTCCGGCTCGGCCTCGTCGACCTCGTAGTACAGCTCGGTGCCGTCGTCCGAGTACGCCTTGCCGGGCGTACCGCGCAGCGTGCCGTACGGGCCGGTCGAGTCGAGGGCGAGGCGGGCCTTCTTGCGCATGCCGCGCCCGACCGTGAGCCGCTCGATGGCGACTCCGGCCGCGGCGCCCGCCGCGACCACGCCTATCGCGGCGCCGGCGACACCGGCCTTGCGCCAGTTCCCGGAGGAGGCGACGGCCGAGGCCGCGCTCACGACGGCCTCCGCGCTGGTCTCGCTCACGTCCCGCTCCTCTTCGCTCCGGCTCTCGGCTGTCCGCTGTCGGTCCTGGGGCTGTGCGCGCGTCGGCCCGGCTCCCGCCCGCCGGGCACCGCCCGCCGGTCTCCGCCCGCCGGGCCCGCGTGCCTGTTCGGCTCAGGGGTGCTGTCCGTCGCTACCCGTCTTGTTCCTCGTCCACTTTCACGTAGACGCGCGGAACGCGGGTTCCGATGCGGGTCACGATTTCGTACGCGATCGTGCCCGCCGCGCGCGCCCAGTCCTCGGCGGTGGGCTCACCGTCGTCACCGGGACCGAACAGGACGGCCCGGGCGCCGGGCTCCGGCTCGTCGCCGCCGAGGTCGACGACGAACTGGTCCATGGCGACCCGGCCCGCGACGGTACGCAACTTGCCGCCCACCAGGACGGGTCCGGTGCCGGAGGCGTGCCGCGGGACGCCGTCCGCGTAGCCGACGGGGACGAGGCCGAGGGTGGTCGCGCCCGGGGTGACGTAGTGGTGGCCGTAGCTCACGCCGTGGCCGGCCGGTACGTGCTTCACCAGCGCGAGCGACGCGCTCAGCGTCATCACCGGGCGCAGTCCGAAGTCGGCGGGGGTGCCGAGCTCCGGGCTCGGCGAGATCCCGTAGACCGCGATCCCGGTCCGTACGAGGTCGAAGTGGCTCTCGGGGAGGGTGAGGGTCGCGGCCGAGTTGGCGATGTGCCGCACCTCGGGGCGCACTCCCTGCTCCTCGGCGTACGACACCATCTCGCGGAAGAGCGCGAGCTGGGCATGGATCGAGGGGTGGCCGGGCTCGTCGGCGCAGGCGAAGTGGGACCAGAGTCCGGTCACGGTGATCAGCCCGCGCGCCTCGGCGGCCAGGGCCCCGGCGACGAGTTCGGGCCAGTCGGCGGGCTGGCAGCCGGCGCGTCCGAGGCCGGTGTCGGCCTTGAGCTGCACCCGGGCCCGCACCCCGGTGCTCTCGGCGGCCGCCACGGCCTCCCGGAGCGCCCACGTCCCGCTGACCGACACGTCGATGTCGGCCTCGATCGCCTCGGCCCAGGGGCCGCCCGGTGTCCAGAGCCAGCACATGAGACGTCCCGGCAGACCGGCCGCCCGCAGGGCGAGCGCCTCCTCCGGGGTGGCCGTGCCGAGCCAGGTGGCGCCCGCCTCGCGCGCGGCACGGGCGCACTGGACCGCGCCGTGGCCGTACGCGTCGGACTTGACCACGGCCATCAGGGCCGCGGTCGGCGCGTGGGCGCGCAGGGCCCGCACGTTGGCTCGCAGGGCGGCCAGATCGATCTCGGCGCGGGCGCGCAGGGGCGCCGTCCGCGAGTGTGCTGTCTCTGTCATCGCGCCCCAGTCTCTCAGAGGCGTACGGCGGCCTCCCGGCGCCGGTCCCCCGGGACGGGTTCCGGGTTCCGGGGGACCGGCGCCGGGGGCGGGTGCCCGGTCCGGCGCGGGCCGGGGTCAGCCGAGGGTGTCGCGCCAGGCCTCGGGAAGGGCGGCGGCCACGTCGTGGGCGGCCGCCGGAGCACCGTCCGCCGCGAAGCGGCCGGCGAGTCCGTGCAGGTACGCGGCCACGCTGCCCGCGTCGAGCGCGGAGAGCCCCGCCGCGAGCAGCGACCCCGCGAGCCCCGACAGCACGTCCCCGCTCCCCGCGGTGGCCAGCCACGCCGTCCCGGTGGCGTTCACCCGCACCGCGCCGCCCGTGGGATCGGCGACCAGGGTCGTCGCCCCCTTGAGGAGCACCGTCGCCCCGTACAGCCCCGCCAGTTCCCGCACGGAGGCCAGCCGGGCCTCCTCGACCGCCTCCCGGGCGACCCCGAGCAGCGCGGCGGCCTCCCCGGCGTGCGGGGTCATCAGCGTCGGCGCGGTGCGGGCCCGCACGGCCTCCCGGTCGGCGAGCCGCAGCCCGTCCGCGTCCACCAGCACCGGCACGTCCGCGTCCAGCGCCTCGGCGACCGCCGAGGCGTCGTCCCCGGCCCCGGGACCCGCCACCCACGCCTGCACCCGCCCCGCCTTCGAGGGTCCCGCGTCGGACACCAGCGTCTCGGGGAAGCGGGCGATGACGGCGTCCGCGGCGGGCCCCACGTACCGCACCGCCCCGGCGCCGCCGCGCAGCGCCCCGGCCACGGCGAGCACCGCGGCCCCGGGATAGCGGGCGGACCCGGCGGCGATCCCCACGACCCCGCGCCGGTACTTGTCGCTCTCCGCGCCGGGGAAGGGCAGCCGGGCCGCGACGTCGGCGTGCTGGAGCGCCTCCGCGTCGGCCGGTTCCGGCAGGTCGAGCCCGATGTCGACGAGGCGTACGGACCCGGCGTACCCGCGCGCCGGGTCGATGAGCAGCCCCGGCTTGTGGGTGCCGAAGGTGACGGTGACGTCGGCGCGGACGGCCGCGCCGAGCACCTCTCCGGTGTCCGCCTCGACCCCGCTCGGGAGGTCGACGGCGACGACGACGGCGCGCGAGGCGTGCGCGAGTTGGGCGAGGCGTGCGGCGGCCGGCCGCAGGCCGCCCTTGCCGCCGATCCCGACGATGCCGTCGACGACGAGGTCGGCCCGCCCGAGGAGCGGTTCGGCGGCGGTGGGCCCGGCCGTGGTGCCCCCGGCGCGCAGCAGCGCCGCCAGTCCCCCCGGATGGGTCCTCTCGGGGGCGAGCAGCACCGCGGTGACACCGGCCCCGCGCCGGGCGAGGCGCGCCCCGGCGTACAGGGCGTCACCGCCGTTGTCCCCGCTGCCCACCAGCAGGACCACCCGGCTGCCGTACACCCGGCCCAGCAGGTCCGCGCAGGCGGCGGCCAGCCCGGCGGCCGCCCGCTGCATCAACGCCCCTTCGGGGAGCCGTGCCATCAGCTCCCGCTCGGCGGCCCTCACGGTCTCCACGCTGTACGCAGTACGCATGCCGCCGAGTCTCCCGCACCGGCCCGCCCGGTGCGCGCTCCCCGCCCCCGGACGGGTCGGGGTGTCAGCCCTCCGCCACCACCACCGCCGAGGCCACCCCGGCGTCGTGACTGAGCGACACGTGCCAGGAGGACACGCCCAGTTCGGCCGCGCGGGCCGCCACCGTGCCCTTGACGCGCAGCCGCGGCTGCCCGCTGTCCTCCACGTAGACCTCGGCGTCCGTCCAGTACAGCCCGGCCGGGGCGCCCAGCGCCTTGGCGAGCGCCTCCTTCGCCGCGAAGCGGGCCGCGAGCGAGGCGACGCCCCGCCGTTCGCCGCTCGGCAGCAGCAACTCACCCTCCACGAAAAGGCGTTCGGCCAGTCCGGGCGTCCGCTCCAGCGACGCCCGGAACCGTTCGATCTCGGCCACGTCGATCCCGACCCCGATGATGCTCATGCCCGCACACTAGGGCCTGCGCCGCGGCCTCACGCTGCTGCGGCGCTCACTCCACCGTCACCGACTTCGCCAGGTTGCGCGGCTGGTCCACCTCGTTGCCCCGGGCCGTCGCCAGCTCGCAGGCGAACACCTGGAGCGGGACCGTCGACACCAGCGGCTGGAGCAGGGTGGGCGTGGCCGGGATGCGGACGAGGTGGTCGGCGTACGGGACGACCGCCTCGTCGCCCTCCTCCGCGATGACGATCGTGCGGGCCCCCCGGGCCCGGATCTCCTGGATGTTGGAGACGATCTTGTCGTGCAGGACCGAGCGTCCGCGCGGCGAGGGGGCCACGACCACGACCGGCACGTCCTCCTCGATCAGCGCGATCGGCCCGTGCTTGAGCTCCCCCGCCGCGAAGCCCTCGGCGTGCATGTACGCCAGCTCCTTGAGCTTCAGGGCGCCTTCCAGGGCGACCGGATAGCCCACGTGCCGGCCGAGGAACAGCACGGTGTCCTTGTCGGCGAGGGAGCGCGCGAGCTCCCGTACGGGCTCCATGGTCTCCAGGACCCGTTCGACCTCGCGGGAGATGCGGGACAGCTCCCGGACGACGTCCCGGATCTCGTCGCCCCACTTGGTGCCGCGCACCTGGCCCAGGTACAGCGCCACCAGGTAGCAGGCCACGAGCTGGGTGAGGAACGCCTTGGTGGAGGCGACGGCCACCTCGGGACCGGCGTGCGTGTACAGCACCGCGTCGGACTCGCGCGGGATCGTCGAGCCGTTGGTGTTGCAGATCGCCAGCACCCGGGCGCCCTGCTCGCGGGCGTGCCGCAGCGCCATCAGCGTGTCCATGGTCTCGCCGGACTGCGAGATCGCGACGACGAGCGTCCGCCGGTCCAGGATCGGGTCCCGGTAGCGGAACTCGCTGGCCAGCTCCACCTCGCACGGGATGCGGGTCCAGTGCTCGATGGCGTACTTGGCGATCAGCCCGGCGTGGAAGGCGGTACCGCAGGCGACGATGACGACCTTGTCGACCTCGCGCAGTTCGGCGGCGCCGATGCGGACCTCGTCGAGGGTCAGCGAACCGGCCGCGTCGATCCGTCCCAGCAGGGTGTCGGCGACCGCCTTGGGCTGCTCGGCGATCTCCTTGAGCATGAAGTAGTCGTAGCCGCCCTTCTCGGCCGCCGACGCGTCCCAGTCGACGTGGTACGAGCGGACGTCGGCGGGGCTGCCGTCGAACCCGGTGACGGTCACGCCGTCGCGGCGCAGTTCGACCACCTGGTCCTGTCCCAGCTCGATCGCCGAACGGGTGTGGGCGATGAACGCGGCGACGTCCGAGGCGAGGAAGGCCTCGTCCTCGCCGACACCGACCACCAGCGGCGAGTTCCGGCGTGCCCCGACGACCACGTCCGGTTCGTCGGCGTCCACGGCGACCAGCGTGAACGCGCCCTCCAGGCGCCGGCACACCAGCCGCATCGCCTCCGCCAGGTCCGCGCACGAGGAGTACTCCTCGGCGAGCAGGTGGGCGACCACCTCGGTGTCCGTCTCGGAGGCCAGGTCGTGCCCCCGTCCGGCCAGCTCGGCGCGGAGCAGGGCGAAGTTCTCGATGATGCCGTTGTGGACGACGGCGACCCGGCCCGCGTTGTCGAGGTGCGGATGGGCGTTGGCGTCGGTGGGGCCGCCGTGGGTGGCCCAGCGGGTGTGCCCGATCCCCGTCGTCCCGGCCGGCAGCGGCCTGTCGCCGAGTTCCTTCTCCAGGTTGACCAGTTTCCCGGCCTTCTTGGCGACGGCGAGTCCGCCGTCCGCGAGGACGGCGACTCCCGCAGAGTCGTACCCCCGGTACTCGAGCCGCTTCAGTCCGGCCATCACCACGTCGAGCGCCGGCCGCGACCCCACATAACCCACGATTCCGCACATGCCCGGCAGCCTAAGGTCCGGCGCCCGCCGGAAAGAGCCGCCGCGTGCCCGGAATCGGAAATTCCCACCGAGGCACGGGCGGCTCCAACGGGCCGGGGTCAGCCGAGCTTGGTGAGCTGGGCGTCGACGATCTCCGTGGGGAAGTCGAAGTCCTTGCCGGTGGCGGCGGCGGCGAGGTTGAAGGCGGGGAAGTAGGCGAGGGTGGCGCCCTTGCGGACGACGACGCCCTTGGACGACGCCTCGATTCCCTCGTCGGCCTGGATGGTGACGGTCATGGCGAGCGCCTCGTCGCCGCCCTTGGGCGCGTCGGTCGTGGCGACCTTCAGGACCTTGGTCTTTTCGCCCGCCACCGTGATGCTGAAGCCGCCGGCGCACTTCTCGGCGGCCGCGCTCAGGTCCTTCATCGCCTGCTCGGCGCCGCCGTTCTCGTAGGAGGCCAGCGTCACCATGACCGAGGAGGCGTCCATGCCAGCGAGGAACTTCTCCTCGTCGCTGGCACCCGCGGCGGGCTTCTTCGGCTCGCCCGTCCACTTGCGCAGCACGGTGGCGGAGGGCTTGCCCACGTAGGAGCCGTTCTGGACGTAGGCGATCGGGGCGCACGCCGCGTCGTCGGCCTTCACCTTGTCCTGCGCGGCGGCCTCCGCCCCCGACACCTTCTCGGTGACCTTGCCGCTCTTGACGTCCGCCTGCGTCAGCGCGGCCTTCTCCAGTTCGGCGGCGGTGAGCGCCTTGGCGGCCGGGGCGGAGGACGCGGCCGCGCCGCCCTTGTCCTCACCGCTGCCGCCCTTGTCCGCCTTGTCGTCGCCGCCGCACGCGGTGGCGAGCAGGGCGAGGGCGGCGGCGGAGGCGGCGAGGGCGGTACGACGGGCGACGGCGGATCTCACGAGGGCAGCTCTTTCTGTCGGTTTGCTGTGCACATGCCGTGCACATCCACCGGGCACGCTAGCCAGAAGATCATTCCGCCGGTCGCCCGCAAGATCACCCGACACTCGATCGTGACACCGACGTGACTCGGCGGCCCCCGCCGTCCCGCCCGGAACGATCCGAACACCCCCATCGGCCACAAGGCGCGCCAACTGGCGGACACCAGAACATTGTTGACGGACCGCCAGCTGCGGACCGCCGGGCATCGCCGCGGCGGAGCGCCCGGACGTGCCGGGGAGCCCGGCCCCCGGCGTGACGGACCCCACCCTCCATCCCGTCCACACTCCCGTAACAATGAACTGTGATCTCTCCGGTCTCCTCGTCGCCGCGGAGCGCCCACCGGCCCAGGCCGGAGGCGACTCCCTACGTCGACCTCACCCGTGCCGAGTGGAGCGCGCTGCGTGAAAAGACGCCGCTCCCGCTGAACGCCGAGGAGGTCGAGAAGCTGCGCGGTCTGGGCGATGTCATCGACCTCGACGAGGTACGGGACATCTACCTGCCGTTGTCCCGGCTGCTGAACCTGTACATCGGCGCCACCGACGGGCTCAGGGGTGCCCTGAACACCTTCCTGGGCGAGAAGGGCTCGCAGTCCGGCACCCCGTTCGTCATAGGCGTCGCCGGTTCCGTGGCCGTCGGCAAGTCCACCGTGGCCCGGCTGCTCCAGGCGCTGCTCTCCCGCTGGCCCGAGCACCCCCGTGTCGAGCTGGTCACCACGGACGGCTTCCTGCTGCCCACCAAGGACCTCGAGGCGCGCGGCCTGATGTCGCGCAAGGGCTTCCCCGAGTCGTACGACCGCCGGGCCCTGACCCGGTTCGTCGCGGACATCAAGGCGGGCAAGGACGAGGTGACGGCACCCGTCTACTCGCACCTGATCTACGACATCGTCCCCGGCGAGCGGCTCACCGTCCGCCGCCCCGACATCCTCATCGTCGAGGGCCTGAACGTGCTCCAGCCGGCGCTGCCCGGCAAGGACGGCCGCACACGGGTCGGCCTCGCGGACTACTTCGACTTCAGCGTGTACGTCGACGCCCGCCCCGAGGACATCGAGCGCTGGTACCTGAACCGCTTCCGCAAGCTGCGCGCGACGGCCTTCCAGAAGCCCGACTCGTACTTCCGCAAGTACACCCAGGTCTCCGAGGAGGAGGCCCTCGACTACGCCCGGACGACCTGGCGCACCATCAACAAGCCGAACCTGCTGGAGAACGTGGCGCCCACCCGCGGCCGGGCGACCCTGGTCGTGCGCAAGGGCCCGGACCACAAGGTCCAGCGCCTGAGCCTGCGCAAGCTGTAGTCCGGCGGACGCCCCCTCGTACGTGACGGCTACCCTGCGGCCATGCTGCACCTGCGCCTGATCACTCCCGCCGACCGGACCGACGACGTCGTACGCCTGATCGAGGAAACGGTCGGTACCACACACCTCGTCGTCCTTCCCGGTGCCGCCCGCGATCCGGCCGGTGACGTCGTGCTGTGCGACGTAGCCCGCGAGGCGGGTGACGAACTCATCGGCGCTCTGCGCGAGAGGGGCATCGACCGTACGGGTTCGATCGCGGTCGAGAACATCGACCTGTCCCTGTCGGAGCGCGCCGACAAGGCGGAGGACGAGGCCCCGGGCGAGGGCGTCGACGCGGTGCTGTGGGAGCACCTGGAGGAGGCCACGCACGAGGAGTCGACGCTGTCGGTCACCTACGTCGCCTTCATCACGATCGCCACGATGATCGCGGCCTGCGGCGTGGTGCTCGACAACGCGGTGCTGATCGTGGGCGCCATGGCCGTGGGGCCGGAGTTCGGGCCGCTGGCGGGGCTGTGCACGGCGATCGTGCAGCGGGGCGGGCGCCTCGCCCTGCGCTCCCTGACGGCGCTGCTGGCCGGCTTCGCGATCGCCATGGCGGTGACGGTGCTCTTCAGCCTGTTCATGGACTCGGTGGGCCTGTTCAGCGAGGCGCAGCTGGAGGGACCGCGCCCCAACACGGGGTTCGTCTACGCCCCGGACTGGTTCTCCTTCGTCGTCGCGGTGCTCGCCGGGACCGCCGGCGTGCTGTCGCTGACCTCGGCCAAGTCCGGGGCCCTGGTCGGTGTCGCGATCTCCGTGACGACGGTCCCGGCCGCCGCGAACGCCGCGGTGGCGCTGAGCTACGGCGACATGCGCCAGACGTGGGGCTCGACCGAACAGCTGCTGTTCAACCTGCTCGGCATCGTCCTCGCCGGCACGCTCACCCTCATGGCCCAGAAGTGGTTCTGGTCGACGCGGCGGGAGCGGCGGTCCGTGACGCCGGATCCGGCACGATGACGCAGCCGGCCCCCGGCCCGGAGCCCCGTGGACCGTGGACCGTGGGCACCCGGAGCCCCAGCCCCCGGAACCGCGCACAGCCGTGAGGCCCGGCACCCCTCAGGGGGTATCGGGCCTCGCGGCTTCGGTCCCGGTGCTCTAGCCGAGCGCCGACTTCACGACGTCGGCCAGGCGCGCGGCCACCGAGCGGGCCTGGTCGATGTCGGCGGCCTCGACCATGACGCGGACGAGCGGCTCGGTGCCGGAGGGGCGCAGCAGTACCCGTCCGGTGGTGCCGAGCTCCTGCTCGGCCTCGGCCACCGCGGAGGCCAGCTCGGTGGAGGTCTTCACCCGCGTCCGGTCGACGTCGGGCACGTTGATGAGGACCTGCGGCAGCCGCTCCATGACCGAGGCGAGGTCCCGGAGCGTCTTGCCGGTCTGGGCGACCCTGGCGGCCAGCATCAGGCCGGTGAGCGTGCCGTCGCCGGTCGTGGCGTGGTCGAGGACGATGACGTGCCCGGACTGCTCGCCGCCGAGCGCGTAGCCGTTCCGCTTCATCTCCTCCAGGACGTAACGGTCACCGACCGCGGTCTGGACGAGGGCGAGACCTTCGCGCTCCATGGCGAGCTTGAAGCCCAGGTTGGACATGACCGTCGCGACAACGGTGTCGGAGCGCAGTGCGGAACGCTCCCGCATCGCCAGCGCGAGAACGGCCAGGATCTGGTCGCCGTCGATCTCCTCGCCCGTGTGGTCCACGGCGAGGCAGCGGTCGGCGTCACCGTCGTGCGCGATGCCGAGGTCGGCACCGTGCTCGATGACGGCGGCCTTGAGGAGGTCCAGATGGGTGGAACCGCAGCCGTCGTTGATGTTGAGCCCGTCGGGCGCCGCGCCGATCGTGACGATCTCCGCGCCGGCCCGCGAGAACGCCTCGGGAGAGACCCGGGCGGCCGCGCCGTGCGCCTCGTCGAGGACGACCTTCAGACCGTCGAGGCGGTTGGGGAGAACACCGATGAGGTGGGCGACGTACTGGTCGAAGCCCTGGTCGTAGGAGTTCACCCGGCCGACGCCGGCACCGGTCGGACGGTCCCAGGGGGCGCCGGTGCGGTGCTCCTCGTAGACGCCCTCGATCCGGTTCTCCAGCTCGTCGGCGAGCTTGTGCCCGCCGCGGGCGAAGAACTTGATGCCGTTGTCGGGCATGGCGTTGTGGCTGGCGGAGAGCATCACGCCGAGGTCGGCGCCCAGTACCCCGGTGAGATACGCCACCGCGGGGGTGGGCAGCACACCGACGCGCAGGACGTCCACACCGGCGCTGGCCAGACCGGCGACCACGGCGGCCTCCAGGAACTCCCCGGACGCGCGCGGATCCCGCCCGACCACCGCCACGGGCCGGTGCCCTTCGAACGTGCCCGCCTCGGCGAGTACGTGCGCCGCCGCGACGGACAGACCGAGCGCGAGCTCGGCCGTCAGATCCGCGTTGGCGACACCACGCACGCCGTCCGTGCCGAAGAGTCGTCCCACTTGTCCTCCTGAGAAAGCTGCAGAGTACGGAAGTCCCCCGAGGATACGGAGTCATCCGATCCCATGAGCCTTTGAGCACCTTGTGCTGTTATACGCCTAACCATTGTGATAAACGAAAGCCCCGGCAGCACAGTGACGTGCCGCCGGGGCGTTCGGAGCTACGCGTACTGACGCGCAGAAGCAAGCAGCGAAGATTAACGCTTGCTGTACTGCGGGGCCTTGCGGGCCTTCTTGAGACCGGCCTTCTTGCGCTCGACCGCACGGTCGTCGCGCTTGAGGAAGCCGGCCTTCTTGAGGGCGCCGCGGTTGTTGTCCACGTCGGCCTCGTTCAGCGCACGGGCCACGCCGAGGCGCAGGGCACCGGCCTGACCGGAGACACCGCCACCCGCGATGCGGGCGATGACGTCGTAGCGGCCGTCGAGCTCGAGCACCTTGAAAGGCTCGTTGACTTCCTGCTGGTGCACCTTGTTGGGGAAGTAGTCCTCAAGGGTGCGGCCGTTGATCTTCCACTTGCCGGTGCCCGGGACGATCCGGACGCGGGCGATGGCGTTCTTGCGACGGCCCAGGCCGGCGGCCGGCTGCGGGTCGCCGAAGCGGCCCGCGAGCGACTCCGAGGTGTACTCGCCCTCGAGGGGGACCTCGGACTCGGTGGTGTAGTTCTCGATGTCGACGAGCTCAGTCTCTTCGACCGGCTGCTCAACGGTGGTCTCGGCCACGATTCTCCTCAGATTCTTTTTCGTCTTAGGGGGTGGCCGGAACTACTGCGCGACCTGGGTGATCTCGAACGGGACCGGCTGCTGCGCAGCGTGCGGGTGGTTCTCGCCCGCGTAGACCTTCAGCTTCGAGAGCACCTGACGGCCCAGGGAGTTCTTGGGAACCATGCCCTTGATGGCCTTCTCGACGGCCTTCTCGGGGTTCTTCGCCAGCAGCTCGTCGTAACGGACGGAGCGCAGACCACCCGGGTAACCGGAGTGGCGGTACGCCAGCTTCTGGGTCTTCTTGTTGCCGGAGAGGTGCACCTTGTCGGCGTTGATGATGATGACGAAGTCACCAGCGTCGACGTGGGGCGCGTAGATCGGCTTGTGCTTGCCCCGCAGAATGTTCGCGGCGGTGGTCGCCAGACGGCCCAGGACGACATCCTGGGCGTCGATGACGTACCACTGGCGAGTGATGTCGCCGGGCTTGGGGCTGTACGTACGCACGGTCGTAGCCTTCGCTTCTTCAGTGAGTGGGTCCTGACATGGCCACCACGGACGATCACGACAGCCCTGACCGCACTGCGGTGACGCATACCGCGTGCTGGTCGCTGGTCATCGGCCCCGGTGGACCGGTGTAAGGGCCCCTCACGTGAGAATGAGCAAGCCAATACACATAACGAACTGCAAGCTTACCCGCGGTGGCCCGCAAGGGTCAAAACGCGAGGGCTCACCCCTCGCGCCCCGCCCTCCCCGCCGCTGGGCGGCGAAGTGGTCCGGGCCGGCGAGCGGCGGGTGACGGCGGCGCCGGAGCACCACCGATGCAGTCATCACACACAGGGTAAAGCAGTCCCGGAAGGAACGCCGGACCACCGCTTCGGACCGGGCCGCCGTCTCAGGCCGGGTCACCGCCTCCGACCAGGTCGCCGCTTCGGGCCGGGACCCCCCGGACGCCCTCGGCGCGGGCCCGGCCCCGTCACCCGGTCCCGCCGTCCGGAGTGCCGCCCGAGGCACCCGGAACGACGCACGCGGAGCACCGCGCCCGGGGCCGCCCGCGGACACCGGGAGGCCCTACGCACCAACCACCCGGAGATGTCACTTTTGCCCTCGCGCACTCAGATCACGCTAGGGGCTCAAGTGCCCGACGGACCTGACGGGCACCCCCCAACCCCCGTCTAAGATGCGGCGCATGAGTTATGGGCAGGGTGGGCAGGGGCAGCCCCCGTGGGACCCCTGGAAGCCGGGTTCTCAGCAAACGCCCCAGTGGAACAACCAGCGGTCCGGCGGGAATCCCGACTGGGCCGCCATGGCCGAGGCTTCCGAAACGCGCAACAAGCGCCGCAAAGTGCTGTTCGTCCTGGCCGGGGCGCTGGCGACCATCGGGGTCGGCGCCGCCGTGGCCATGACCGTCGCGGGGGCGAACGGGAACAACCAGGCCACCGGCCAGCCGTCCCAGCTGCCCGCCAGCGCGGACATCCCCGGCGCCACGACACCGGCGCCGTCCTTCGAGCCGACCTCGGCCCCGCCGCCGCTGGATCCGAAGCAGTTCATAGCCAGCGCGCAGAAGGACACCGCGCCGCTGAGCCCGGACATCCTCTTCCCCGGCACGCAGCTCACCATGGGCAACCGCGTGTACCGCAAGGGTCCGACGGCCGACACGAAGGACTGCGCCTCGGCCGCCAAGGGCACGCTGCCGCCGGTCCTCACCAAGGACGGCTGTACCCGCCTCATGCGGGTCACCTACGTCAAGGACGGGGTGGCGGTGACGGTCGGCGTCGCGGTCTTCGACACCGAGGCCAAGGCGAGCAAGGCCAAGACCGACGCGGACAAGAAGAGCATCATCGCCTCGCTCCCCGGCAACGGCATCAAGGCGTTCTGCAACTCGGCCGTCTGCCGTTCGACCACCAACGCCTACGGCCGTTACGCCTACTTCACGCTCTCCGGTTTCACCGACGGCAAGGACGTGACGACGAAGGACACCGCGGTGTTCACGACCGGCGACGACCTCGCGGAGTTCGCCTTCCGCCAGATCAGCCGACGGGGCCAGGCCCAGGCGTCGGCCGCGGCCAACCAGTAGCGGTTCCGGGCGCGGCGGCCGACGGACACCGGCCGCCGCCCCACCCTCCCCGGGCCGCCTCACCTTCCCCGGGCCGCCACGCCCCCGCTCACGGCCGCCCCGGGCGGAGAGTTGACACGCCGTCAGGCGAAGCGGCCGGGCTCGGCCCCGCGCCGACGAGCCCGCGTCAGCAGGACTCGCACCCGCCCGCACCCGGCAACGTCCGCTTGTTGCGGGCCTCCTTGTTCCGCGCGGCCAGCAACTCGTCGGCGGGATAGCCGACTTCCTCCAGCGTCAGCCCGTGCGGCCGTACGACGTGAACGGCCGAGTCCCGTACGCCGGCGGCGAGCACCTTGCCCGGCCACTCGGGCCCGCGGTGTCCGTCCCCCACGAACAGCAGGGCCCCGATCAGCGACCGCACCATGTTGTGGCAGAAGGCGTCGGCCCGCACGGTGGCGGTGATGACCCCGTCCTCGCCCCGCACCAGGCTCAGTTGCTGGAGCGTGCGGATGGTCGTCGCGCCCTCGCGCTTCTTGCAGTAGGCGGCGAAGTCGTGCTCCCCCAGCAGCCGTTCGGCGGCCTGGTTCATGGCGTCCACGTCCAACGGCCAGTCGTGCCACAGGACATGACTGCGCAGCAGCGGGTCGACACCACCGGGTTCGTCGGTCACGCGATAGGCGTAGCGCCGCCAGATCGCCGAGAACCGCGCGTTGAAACCGGCGGGCGCCTCGGTGAGCGACCACACCCGCACGTCCTTGGGAAGCCTTCCGGCCAGCCGCTTCAGCAGCTTCTCCCGGTGCTCGGCCCACAGCTCCTCGGGCAGGTCGACATGGGCGACCTGGCCGCGCGCGTGCACCCCGGCGTCGGTCCGCCCGGCCACGGTCAGCTCGTACGTGGTGTCCCTCGTCCGCGTCACCGTCCGCAGCGCGTCCTCGATCTCGCCCTGCACGGTCCGGCGTCCGGAGGCCTGCCGTGCCCACCCGGAGAACTCGGTCCCGTCGTACGACAGGTCCAACCGCACCCGGACGAACCCGGGCTCCGCTTCGTCACTCACACCTAGATCCTCTCAAGCCCGGGTTCCTTCCCGGGAACGCGAAAGCGGGCCCGCCCCGAAAGGGACGGACCCGCTCACAGCAAGGCAGTGCCTCAGGCGTCCTTCGACTCCTCGGCGGGAGCCTCGGCGGCGTCCTCGACCTTGGTGTCCTCGACCTTGGCCGGAGCCTCGGCGTCCTTGGCGGCACGCTTGGTGGCGGCCTCGGCCTCACCGGTGGCCTGCTGGGCCACGGTCAGGGCCTCCACCAGCTCGATGACGGCCATGGGCGCGTTGTCGCCACGGCGGTTACCGATCTTGGTGATACGGGTGTAGCCACCCGGGCGGTTCTCGTAGCGCGGGCCGATCTCGGTGAAGAGCGTGTGCACGATGCTCTTGTCCGTGATCACCGAGAGCACCTGACGGCGGTTGTGAAGGTCGCCCTTCTTCGCCTTGGTGACCAGACGCTCCGCGTAGGGACGCAGGCGGCGGGCCTTGGCCTCGGTGGTGGTGATGCGGCCGTGCTCGAAGAGCGACTTCGCGAGGTTCGCGAGGAGCAGCTTCTCGTGCGCGGCGCTGCCGCCCAGACGGGCACCCTTGGTGGGCTTCGGCATGGTGTTTCTCCTAGGTGTCTGCCCCGGCCGTATCAGGTACCGGGGTCAGTGTCCGAGCGGGCGATTGCCCGTCGAAGATCCGACGAGCCCCGAAGGGGCGAGTCGGAAGGGGCGCGGGGAACTGCGCGACAAGCCACAGTCCACCCGCACCCAGGAACCGGCAGTCGGTCCCGAGCTCTTAGTACTGCTCGGTCTCGACGAAGCCGGCGTCCGCGTCGTCGTCCGCGCCGAAGGCGTCGGCGGCGGCGGTCGGGTCGAATCCGGGCGGGCTGTCCTTGAGGGCCAGGCCCATGCCGGCCAGCTTCGCCTTGACCTCGTCGATGGACTTCGCACCGAAGTTGCGGATGTCCAGGAGGTCGGCCTCGGAGCGGGCGACGAGCTCACCCACGGAGTGGATGCCCTCACGCTTGAGGCAGTTGTACGAGCGGACCGTGAGCTCCAGCTCCTCGATCGGCAGCGCGAGGTCGGCGGCGAGGGCGGCGTCCGTGGGGGACGGGCCCATGTCGATGCCCTCGGCGTCGATGTTGAGCTCGCGGGCCAGACCGAACAGCTCGACCAGGGTCTTGCCGGCCGACGCCATGGCGTCACGGGGACGCATGGCCTGCTTGGTCTCGACGTCGACGATCAGCTTGTCGAAGTCGGTGCGCTGCTCGACACGGGTCGCCTCGACCTTGTACGTGACCTTCAGCACCGGCGAGTAGATCGAGTCGACCGGGATGCGCCCGATCTCCTGACCGACCTGCTTGTTCTGAACGGCGGAGACGTAGCCGCGACCGCGCTCGACGGTCAGCTCCATCTCCAGCTTGCCCTTGCCGTTGAGCGTGGCGAGGACGAGGTCGGGGTTGTGGACCTCGACACCGGCCGGGGGCGCGATGTCGGCGGCGGTGACCAGACCCGGGCCCTGCTTGCGCAGGTACATCACGACCGGCTCGTCGTGCTCCGAGGAGACGACCAGCTGCTTGATGTTGAGGATCAGGTCGGTGACGTCCTCCTTGACGCCCGGCACGGTGGTGAACTCGTGCAGGACACCGTCGATGCGGATGCTGGTGACAGCAGCGCCGGGGATCGACGAGAGGAGGGTGCGGCGCAGGGAGTTGCCGAGGGTGTAGCCGAAGCCCGGCTCCAGCGGCTCGATCACGAACCGGGAGCGGAATTCGTCGACGACCTCTTCGGTCAACGAGGGACGCTGAGCGATCAGCATGTGGTGATCAGATCCTTCATTCGTGGACGCCCGCTATTTGACGCCCGACAGAACCGGGCCTCCGAGGAGGCCGGGTACAGCAAGGGTACGGGCGATACGGCCCTTTTACGGAGCCGTACCGCCCGAAAACCTCTAACCTGCACAGGGCCGTCGAGATCGACGACCGAGCAGCCGTGCGTCAGACGCGGCGGCGCTTCGGCGGACGGCAGCCGTTGTGCGGGGTGGGGGTGACGTCCTGGATCGAGCCGACCTCGAGGCCGGTGGCCTGGAGGGAGCGGATCGCGGTCTCACGGCCGGAGCCGGGACCCTTGACGAAGACGTCGACCTTGCGCATGCCGTGCTCCTGCGCGCGGCGGGCGGCCGACTCGGCGGCCATCTGCGCGGCGAAGGGGGTGGACTTGCGCGAGCCCTTGAAGCCGACGTGGCCGGCGGAGGCCCAGGAGATCACGTTGCCCGAGGGGTCCGTGATCGAGACGATCGTGTTGTTGAACGTGCTCTTGATGTGGGCGTGCCCGTGAGCGACGTTCTTCTTTTCCTTGCGGCGCACCTTCTTGGCAGCGCCCTGACGACCCTTGGGGGGCATCTGTTTCTCCTACGGGGAGGTGGTCGGTCCTACAGCGAAGACCGCTGATGAAGCGTTGTCCGCTGAGGACTACTTCTTGCCCGGCTTCTTCTTGCCGGCGATGGCGCGACGCGGGCCCTTGCGGGTACGAGCGTTCGTGCTGGTGCGCTGACCGTGGACGGGGAGGCCACGACGGTGGCGAATACCCTGGTAGCAGCCGATCTCGATCTTGCGGCGAATGTCGCCCTGGATCTCGCGACGGAGGTCACCCTCGGTCTTGATGTTGGCGTCCACGTACTCGCGGATCTTGACCAGCTCCTCCTCGGAGAGGTCACGAACGCGCGTGTTGGGGTTCACGCCGGTCTCGGCCAGCGTCTGCTGGGAAAGGGTCCGGCCGATGCCGAACACGTAGGTGAGGGCGACCTCCACACGCTTTTCGCGCGGGATGTCGACACCGGAAACGCGTGCCATTCAATGGCTCCAGTTGTCGTTCGGAGGTCTTCCGCAGAACCGGATCCCGCCCGCCGTCGTCCTCTGATCCGATGGATCGAGATTCGGTACGAACCGGGTCCCCGGCCTCCGACCGGGGGTGTCAGGCCTGATGAGACTCAGCCCTGGATCCTGCGTATGAACATGTACTACTTACGTCGCGCGAAATATCTGCGGGTGCAGAAGGTGCGGTCGTGCGTCAGCCCTGGCGCTGCTTGTGGCGCGGGTTTTCGCAGATGACCATGACCCGACCGTGACGGCGGATCACCCTGCACTTGTCGCAGATCTTCTTGACGCTCGGCTTGACCTTCATTAGGTGAGGTTCTCCGGGTCAGTGCCACCCCCCGCGCCCCGGAATCGGGAACACGGAGCAGGGCAAGATCTACTTGTAGCGGTAGACGATCCGGCCACGCGTCAGGTCGTACGGAGACAGCTCCACCACGACCCGGTCGTCAGGGAGGATGCGGATGTAGTGCATACGCATCTTGCCGCTGATGTGTGCCAGGACCTGGTGGCCGTTCTGGAGCTCGACCTTGAACATGGCGTTCGGAAGAGACTCGACGACAGTGCCCTCGATCTCGATGGCACCTTGCTTCTTGGCCACGCTTCGCCCTTCGAATCGACTACCTTGATCGACTTCGTGCGAGCGCATGGAGACATGCGGGTGCACGAGAGCCGACGAGTCAGTCTACGTCAGGGCTCCCGGAAAGACGAATTCGCCTCTGTCCTCCCCGCCACTCATGACGATGCCCCACCCGTCGGCGCGGTATGCGCGAGGGGCGGGGCTGACCGATTCGCGGCCCGCGGAGAAAGGGAACGGGCGGAATTTCGATGTGCGACATCGAACGCGAGATCGATAATAAAGGATCTTGAAACGCGCGGCCCGCGGCACGGCCCCGGCGTGACTCCGCCCCGCCCGGGTGCCGGCGCTTTCGGCCCGCGGCCCGTCCGTACGGGCGGGCCGCACGCCTGTCCCGCGGGCGGGGCCTCAGCCCGCGAGGGGATCGGGAGCCGCCGTGACGCCGTACTCGGCGAGCTTCGCGCGGCCGCAGTCCGGAGCCGTGAGGACGAGCGGTCCCTCCTCGGTCAGCGCCACGGAGTGCTCCCAGTGCGAGGACCAGGTCCCGTCCGTGGTGATCACGGTCCAGTCGTCCTCGAGCACCTTGGTCCGCGGTGTGCCGAGCGACACCATCGGCTCGATCGCCAGGCAGAAGCCGGGAACCAGCTTCGGCCCCTTGCCGCGCTTGCGCTCGACGTAGTTCAGCAGGTGCGGGTCCATGTGCATCTCGGTGCCGATGCCGTGGCCGCCGTAGTCCTCGACGATGCCGTACTTGCCGCCGCCCGGCTTGGGCTGGCGGCGGATGTACGTCTCGATCGCCCGGGAGATGTCGACCAGGCGGTTGCCCACCTTCATGGCCGCGATGCCCGCCCACATCGACTCCTCGGTCACCCGGGAGAGCTCGATCAGCTCCGGGGCGTGGCCGGAGCCGACGAAGGCGGTGAACGCGGCGTCGCCGTGCCAGCCGTCCACGACCGCACCGCAGTCGATGGAGATGATGTCGCCGTCCTTCAGGACGGTCTTGTCGTCAGGGATGCCGTGGACGACGACCTCGTTGGCCGAGGTGCAGATCGTCGCGGGAAAACCGCCGTACCCGAGGAAGTTCGACTTGGCGCCGTGCTCCTCCAGCACCTTGCGCGCGACCTCGTCCAGGTCCCTGGTGGTCGCTCCGGGCACCGCCGCCTCACGCGTGGCCGCGTGGATCGCCGCGACGACCAGCCCCGCCTCACGCATCTTGGCGATCTGCTCGGGGGTCTTGATCTGCACCATGGTGGCTGCGGCCTTTCTGGACCGGAACTACGGACTGTTCCAACGATACGGGGGACTCGACCCGCCCCGCCCGGGGTCAGGGGGCCCCGTCCCGCGCAGGGCCCGCGCCCTGCCCGCCTCACACGTCGGCCGCGGCACCCGGTGAGGGTGCCGCGGCCGATGCGACGTAACTCTTCACGCTCCCCGCCGTACGCGTGCACCGCGGGGCCGGACCACGGGGACTAGTCGTCCTCGCGGGCCAGCGCCTCCATCGCGCGCGCCGTGACCTCGTCCACCTTGCCGAGCGCCGGGATCGTGACGACCAGGCCCTGGACCTTGTAGTAGTCGATGATCGGCTCGGTCTGCGTGTGGTAGACCTCCAGCCGCGTGCGGACGGTGTCCTCGGAGTCGTCGTCACGCTGGTACAGCTCGCCGCCGCAGACGTCGCAGACGCCTTCCTGCTTCGGCGCCTTGTACGACACGTGGAAGACGTGCGAGGAGTCGTTGCGGCAGATGCGCCGGCCGGCGATCCGCTTGACGACCTCGTCCTCGGGGACCTCCAGGTCCAGTACCGCGTCCAGCTTCATGCCCTCGGTGCTCAGCATCGCGTCCAGCGCCTCGGCCTGCGAGACGTTGCGCGGGAAGCCGTCGAGCAGGAAGCCGTTCTCCGCGTCGGGCTGCTCCATGCGGTCCTTGGCCATGGCGATGGTGACCTCGTCCGGTACCAGTTCGCCCTTGTCCATGTAGGACTTCGCCAGCTTGCCGAGTTCCGTCTGCTGAGAGATGTTGGCACGGAACAGGTCGCCCGTTGAGATGTGCGGGATCGCCAGATTCTTGGCGAGGAACGCGGCCTGCGTTCCCTTCCCGGCACCGGGCGGCCCGACGAGGACGATTCGCATCAGCGGAGGAACCCTTCGTAATTGCGCTGCTGAAGCTGACTCTCGATCTGCTTCACCGTCTCGAGGCCCACACCCACGATGATGAGGATGCTGGTCCCGCCGAACGGGAAGTTCTGGTTTGCCCCGAAACCAACCAACGCCACCGTCGGCACGAGAGCGATCAGCCCCAGATACAGCGAACCCGGCCAGGTGATCCGGTTGAGTACGTAGCTGAGGTACTCAGCGGTCGGCCGGCCAGCCCGGATGCCCGGGATGAAGCCACCATACTTCTTCATGTTGTCGGCGACTTCCTCGGGGTTGAACGAGATCGCCACGTAGAAGAACGCGAAGAACACGATCAGAAGGAAGTACATCGTGATGTAAATCGGGTGGTCACCCTTGGTCAGGTTGTTCGTGACCCAGGTCTTCCAGCTGGAGTTGCCGCTCGAGAACTGGGCGATCAGGCTCGGAATGTAGAGCAGCGACGACGCGAAGATGACAGGAATCACACCTGCCTGGTTGACCTTCAGCGGAATGTAGGTCGAGGTGCCACCGTAGGAACGGCGGCCGATCATGCGCTTCGCGTACTGGACCGGAATCCGGCGCTGTGCCTGCTCGACGAAGACCACCAGGGCGACCATCGCCAGACCCACCGCGATGACCGTGCCGAACTCGATCCAACCGTCGGCCAGCTTGCCCTGGATCTTGACGGTCCACAGGGCGCTCGGGAAGGTCGCGGCGATCGAGATGAACATCAGGATCGACATGCCGTTGCCGATGCCGCGGTCGGTGATCAGCTCACCGAGCCACATGACGACGCAGGTACCGGCGGTCATCGTGATGACCATGGTGATGGTGGTGAAGATCGACTGGTCGGGAACGATCTGCGAGGCCACGGGGCAGCCCGAGAACAGCGCGCCGCTGCGGGCGGTGGCCACCAGGCCGGTGCCCTGAAGGATGGCGAGCGCGACCGTCAGGTAACGCGTGTACTGCGTGATCTTCGCCGTGCCTGCCGAGCCCTCCTTCTTGAGGGCTTCCAGTCGCGGGATCACCACGGTGAGCAGCTGGAGAATGATGCTCGCCGTGATGTACGGCATGATGCCGAGCGCGAAGATCGTGATCTGGAGCAGCGCACCGCCGCTGAACATGTTGATCAGGCTGAACAGCCCGCGGTTCGAGTCGGCCACGTCCATACACGTCTGGACGTTCTTGTAGTCCACGCCGGGGATCGGGATGTGGGTACCGACCCGGTAGACCACGATGATGCCGAGCGTGAAGAGCAGCTTCTTGCGCAGGTCGGGCGTCTTGAACGCCCGGGCGAACGCGGTGAGCACGGTGCCTCCTGCGACCCCCGCGCTACTGCGTCTGAGGGTGACGGTCTTGAGGTTCGACGGATGACTGACAGCTAACCAACAGCCAAAGACCGCCCGGAGTTCCCGTGGGGCACGCCGGGCGAAAATTAACAGTGCAGGCCACCTTACCGGCGACACTGCCCCCCTTGGAACGACCAACCGGGGATGCCCCTTTTGTGGGGCATCCCCGGTCGGGATCGTTCAGGTCATCGAGACGCCTGCTGAAGTCAGACGAGCTCGGTGACGGTACCGCCGGCGGCGGTGATCTTCTCCTTGGCGGAGCCGGAGACGGCGTCGACCGTCACCTGCAGCGCCACGGAGATCTCGCCCTGGCCGAGGACCTTGACGAGGCTGTTCTTGCGAACGGCACCCTTGGCGACGAGACCCTCGACGGTGACCTCGCCACCCTCCGGGTACAGCGCGGCCAGCTTGTCGAGGTTCACGACCTGGAACTCGGTCTTGAACGGGTTCTTGAAGCCCTTCAGCTTCGGGAGGCGCATGTGGAGGGGCATCTGCCCACCCTCGAAGCGCTCCGGAACCTGGTAACGGGCCTTCGTGCCCTTGGTACCACGACCGGCCGTCTTACCCTTCGACGCCTCACCACGACCGACACGGGTCTTGGCGGTCTTGGCGCCCGGGGCGGGACGGAGGTTGTGGATCTTGAGCGGGTTGTTTTCCGCCATGATCAGTCGACCTCCTCGACCGTCACGAGGTGGCGGACGGTGTGCACCATGCCGCGGAACTCGGGGCGGTCCTCCTTGACGACCTGCGTGTTGATGCCCTTGAGACCAAGGGAGCGCAGGGTGTCACGGTGGTTCTGCTTGCTGCCGATGTACGACTTCGTCTGCGTGATCTTGAGCTGTGCCATCAGACACCAGCCCCGGCACGCGCACGAAGCAGGGCCGCGGGGGCGACGTCCTCGAGGGGCAGACCACGGCGAGCCGCGATCTCCTCGGGACGCTGCAGACCCTTGAGGGCCGCCACGGTCGCGTGCACGATGTTGATCGCGTTCGAAGAACCGAGCGACTTCGACAGGATGTCGTGAACGCCGGCGCACTCGAGCACTGCACGCACGGGACCACCGGCGATAACACCGGTACCGGGGGAAGCAGGCTTGAGCAGGACGACGCCCGCGGCCTTCTCGCCCGTGATCGGGTGCGGGATGGTGCCCTGGATACGGGGGACCTTGAAGAAGTGCTTCTTGGCCTCTTCAACACCCTTGGCGATCGCGGCCGGCACCTCCTTGGCCTTGCCGTAACCGACACCGACGGTGCCGTCACCATCGCCCACCACGACCAGCGCGGTGAAGCTGAAGCGACGACCACCCTTCACAACCTTGGCGACGCGGTTGATCGCGACAACGCGCTCAACGTACGCGGTCTTCTCGGCAGCAGCGCCGCCGTCACGGCCCTTCCGCTCCCGCCGCTCGCCGCCACCGGCACCGCTTCCACGGCGCTGGGGTCCAGCCATTGGATTACCTCTCTCTTTCCGCTAGCTACGGAAGCGGCTCAGAACTTGAGCCCGGCTTCGCGGGCGGCGTCCGCCAGGGCGGCGATGCGCCCGGCGTACTGGTTACCACCACGGTCGAACACGACAGCCTCGACGCCGGCGGCCTTGGCGCGCTCGGCGACCAGGGCGCCGACCGACTTGGCCTGCGCGGACTTGTCGCCCTCGCCACCGCGGATCGTGGTGTCCAGGGTCGAGGCCGACGCGAGGGTGTGACCCTTAACGTCGTCGATGACCTGGGCCACGATGTGGCGGTTGGAGCGCGTCACGACCAGGCGCGGACGCTCAGCCGTACCCGAGATGTGCTTACGGATCCGGATGTGACGCCGCTTGATGGCAGCACGCTTGTAAGCGTCGCCCTTAGCAATCTTGACACCGTATGCCATGGCTTACTTACCCGCCTTTCCGACCTTGCGGCGGATGACTTCGCCTTCGTACTTGACGCCCTTGGCCTTGTACGGGTCGGGCTTGCGCAGCTTGCGGATGTTGGCCGCAACCTCGCCGACCTTCTGCTTGTCGATGCCCTCGACCGAGAAACGGGTCGGGGCTTCCACCTTGAAGGTGATGCCCTCGGGGGCCTCGACAGTGATCGAGTGGCTGTAGCCGAGCGAGAACTCCAGGTCGGAGCCCTTCGCCAGGACGCGGTAACCGACACCGCTGATCTCGAGCTTCTTCACGTAACCCTCGGTCACGCCGGTGATCATGTTCGCCACCAGCGTGCGGGACAGGCCGTGGAGGGCCTTGTTCTGACGCTCGTCGTTGGGGCGGGTGACGTTCAGAACGCCGTCCTCACCCTTGGCGATCTCGATCGGCGCCACGACGGTGTGGGTCAGCGTGCCCTTGGGGCCCTTGACCGAGACCGTGCGGCCGTCGATGGTGACGTCCACGCCGGCGGGAACCGTGATGGGGAGCTTGCCAATACGCGACATAGCTGTTTCCTCCGTTCCCTTCCGCTACCAGACGTAGGCGAGGACTTCTCCGCCTACGCCCTTCTTGCCGGCCTGCTTGTCGGTGAGGAGCCCGTGCGACGTGGAGATGATCGCCACGCCGAGGCCGCCCAGCACCTTGGGCAGGTTGGTGGACTTCGCGTAAACCCGGAGACCGGGCTTGGAGATCCGCTTGATGCCCGCGATGGAGCGCTCACGGTTCGGGCCGAACTTCAGCTCGAGAACGAGGTTCTTGCCGACCTCGGCGTCCTCGACCTTCCAGCCCGTGATGAAGCCCTCCTGCTGGAGGATCTCCGCGATGTGCGACTTGATCTTGCTGTGCGGCATACCCACGGTGTCGTGGTACGCCGAGTTCGCGTTACGCAGACGCGTAAGCATGTCTGCGATCGGATCAGTCATGGTCATGAATTGGCCTTCGGCCTCTCTCGCCGGGGTTTCCTGTATGCGCCATCCCTCTCCCCACTCATGGGCGGGACGGGTGCGGTGCGGGGACCTACGGCGTAGTAAGTCGTGTGGGCGTCAGGCGCCCAACCCTCCTAGCCTAAGCCATGGAGAGCTGGGCACCTGACAGAGCCCGTTGCTTACCGAGAGCCCTGGAATCCCAGAATTACGGGGACTACCAGGAGCTCTTGGTCACGCCCGGCAGCTCGCCACGGTGAGCCATCTCACGAAGGCACACGCGGCACAGGCCGAACTTGCGGTACACCGAGTGCGGACGACCGCAGCGCTGGCAGCGCGTGTAGCCACGCACAGCGAACTTGGGCTTACGAGCAGCCTTGGCAATCAGAGCCTTCTTCGCCATCTCGCTTACGCCTCCTTGAAGGGGAAGCCGAGGTGACGGAGAAGGGCGCGGCCCTCAGCGTCGTTGGCCGCCGTGGTGACCACGGTGATGTCCATGCCCCGGGTACGGTCGATCTTGTCCTGGTCGATCTCGTGGAACATGACCTGCTCCGTGAGACCGAACGTGTAGTTGCCACGGCCGTCGAACTGCTTGGGGGACAGACCACGGAAGTCGCGGATGCGCGGGAGCGCGAGCGACAGGGTGCGGTCCAGGAACTCCCACATGCGGTCGCCACGGAGCGTGACGTGGGCACCGATCGGCTGACCCTCACGCAGCTTGAACTGCGCGATGGACTTGCGGGCCTTGGTGATGGCCGGCTTCTGACCGGTGATCGTGGTGAGGTCACGGACGGCACCGTCCATGAGCTTCGAGTCACGGGCGGCGTCGCCGACACCCATGTTGACCACGATCTTCACGAGGCCGGGAACCTGCATGACGTTCTCGTACTGGAACTCGTCACGCAGCTTGCCCGCGATCTCCTCGCGGTACTTCGTCTTGAGACGCGGAGTGGTGGTGGTAGCCATCAGATGTCCTCACCCGTCCGCTTGGCAACGCGGATCTTGTTGCCCTCTTCGTCGAAGCGGTAACCGACGCGCGTGACGACCTTGTTGCCGTCCTTCTCAACGACCAGCTGGACGTTGGAGACGTGGACGGGCGCCTCGGTCGTGACGATGCCGCCGGCCTGCGAACCCTTGGCGGTGGGGCCGGCCTTCGTGTGCTTCTTGACCCGGTTGACACCCTCGACCAGGACGCGGTCCTCGCGGGGGAAGGCCGCGATGACCTTGCCCTGCTTGCCCTTGTCCTTACCGGTGATGACCTGGACCAGGTCGCCCTTCTTGATCTTCATGCTTACAGCACCTCCGGCGCGAGCGAGATGATCTTCATGAACTTCTTCTCGCGCAGCTCACGGCCGACGGGGCCGAAGATACGGGTGCCGCGAGGGTCGCCGTCGTTCTTCAGAATGACGGCGGCGTTCTCGTCGAAGCGGATGTACGAGCCGTCCGGACGGCGGCGCTCCTTGACGGTGCGAACGATGACGGCCTTGACGACGTCACCCTTCTTCACGTTGCCGCCGGGGATCGCGTCCTTGACGGTGGCGACGATGACGTCACCGATGCCCGCGTAGCGGCGACCGGAGCCACCGAGCACACGGATGCAAAGGATTTCCTTCGCACCAGTGTTGTCGGCGACACGCAGTCGCGACTCCTGCTGGATCACGTCTATCTCCTGATTGTCTGCCGGTTCCCGGGGCGGGACCGTCTAGGACGGTCCCGCCCCGAGCCTGGCGGAACGAACCTGAGGGAAACCCCTCAGGTAATTACTTGGCCTTCTCGAGGATCTCGACGATGCGCCAGCGCTTCGTCGCGGACAGCGGCCGGGTCTCCATGAGGAGGACGCGGTCGCCGACGCCGGCGGCGTTCTGCTCGTCGTGGGCCTTGAGCTTGCTCGTACGGCGGATGACCTTGCCGTACAGCGCGTGCTTGACGCGGTCCTCGACGGCGACGACGACGGTCTTGTCCATCTTGTCGCTGACGACGAGACCCTCACGGGTCTTGCGGAAACCGCGCGCCTCGGTGTTCTCAGTCACGTTGCTCTCGCTCATCAGGCGCTCTCCACCGTCTCGATGCCCAGCTCGCGCTCACGCATCAGGGTGTAGATCCGCGCGATGTCCTTGCGGACGGCCTTCAGCCGACCGTGGTTCTCGAGCTGACCGGTCGCCGCCTGGAAGCGGAGGTTGAACAGCTCTTCCTTGGCTTCGCGGAGCTTCGCGAGAAGCTCCTCGTCACCCAGTTCGCGCAGCTCGGACGCCTTGGTACCGGCCGACATCACGCTTCACCTGCCTCGCGCTTGACGATCCGGCACTTCATCGGCAGCTTGTGGGCTGCGCGAGTGAGGGCCTCACGGGCGATCTTCTCGTTGGGGTAGGACAGTTCGAACATGACCCGGCCCGGGTGCACGTTCGCGATCCACCACTCCGGGGAACCCTTACCGGAACCCATGCGGGTCTCGGCAGGCTTCTTCGTGAGCGGGCGGTCCGGGTAGATGTTGATCCAGACCTTGCCGCCACGCTTGATGTGGCGGGTCATCGCGATACGAGCCGCCTCAATCTGGCGGTTGGTCACGTACGCCGGCGTGAGGGCCTGAATGCCGTACTCGCCGAACGCAACCGTCGTACCACCCTTGGCCATACCGCGGCGCTTGGGGTGGTGCTGCTTGCGGTGCTTGACCCTACGGGGGATCAGCATTTCGGTCAGGCCTCCGTTCCGGTGCTCTCAGCCGGAGCGGCGGCGGGAGCCTCGGCCTTGGGGGCCTCGGCAGCCGGAGCCTGCTGCGGCTTACGACCGCGACCGCCACGCTCGCCACCGCGGCCACCACGGCCGGCCGGGCGGTCAGCGCCGCCACGGGCCGGGCGGTTGCCGGCGCGGGCAGCGGCGTTCTCGGCGCGGACCTCGGCGATGTTCTTGACGTCGCCCTTGTAGATCCAGACCTTCACGCCGATGCGGCCGAAGGTCGTCTTGGCCTCGAAGAAGCCGTAGTCCACGTTCGCGCGGAGCGTGTGCAGGGGCACACGGCCCTCGCGGTAGAACTCCGAGCGGGACATCTCGGCGCCGCCGAGACGGCCACCACACTGGATCTTGATGCCCTTGGCGCCGGCCTTCATCGTGCCCTGCATGCTCTTACGCATGGCGCGACGGAAGGAGACGCGGGAGGACAGCTGCTCGGCAACGGCCTGGGCAACCAGCTGAGCGTCGGTCTCGGGGCTCTTGACCTCGAGGATGTTCAGCTGGACCTGCTTGCCCGTGAGCTTCTCGAGGTCACCGCGGATGCGGTCGGCCTCGGCGCCACGGCGGCCGATGACGATGCCCGGACGAGCGGTGTGGATGTCCACCCGCACGCGGTCACGGGTGCGCTCGATCTCAACCTTCGAGATGCCGGCGCGCTCCATGCCGGACGTCATCATCCGACGGATGGCGACGTCTTCCTTGACGTAGTCCTTGTACAGCTTGTCGGCGTACCAACGGGACTTGAAGTCCGTGGTGATGCCGAGCCGGAACCCATGCGGGTTAACCTTCTGGCCCATTACCGGGTTCCTTCCTTGCTGCTGACGACCACGGTGATGTGGCTGGTCCGCTTGCGGATCCGGTAGGCACGGCCCTGGGCGCGCGGACGGAACCGCTTCAGGGTCGGACCCTCGTCGACGTACGCCTCGGAGATGAAGAGGCTGTCGGCGTCGGTGTGGTCGTAGTTGTGCGCGGCGTTGGCGATGGCGCTGTCAAGCACCTTGCCAACCGGCACGCTCGCGGCCTGCGGGGCGAAACGCAGGACCGCCTGAGCCTCCGTGGCATCCATGCCACGGATAAGGTCCACCACGCGGCGGGCCTTCATGGGCGTGACGCGGATGTACCGCGCCTGGGCCCTGGCTTCCATGGTTGTCCTTCCAGTGTCTGTCATGGTCATTCCACCCCGCTACTAGCGGCGCTTCGACTTCCGGTCGTCCTTGACGTGACCCCGGAAGGTGCGCGTCGGCGAGAACTCGCCGAGCTTGTGGCCGACCATCGACTCGGTGACAAACACCGGAATGTGGGTCTTGCCGTTGTGCACCGCGATCGTGTGGCCGAGCATGGCCGGGATGATCATCGAGCGACGGGACCAGGTCTTGATGACGTTCTTGGTACCGGCTTCGTTCTGAGCGTCCACCTTCTTTACGAGGTGTCCGTCGACGAAGGGTCCCTTCTTGAGACTGCGCGGCATCTAAACCCGCTCCTAGCGCTTCTTGTTCGTCTTGCGGCGGCGGACGATGTACTTGTTCGAAGCCTTCTTCGGCGAACGAGTACGACCCTCCTTCTGACCCCACGGCGAGACCGGGTGGCGACCACCGGAGGTCTTGCCCTCACCACCACCGTGCGGGTGGTCAACCGGGTTCATCGCCACACCGCGGACGGTCGGGCGAACGCCCAGCCAGCGCTTGCGGCCGGCCTTACCCCAGTTGATGTTGCTCTGCTCGGCGTTGCCGACCTCGCCGACCGTGGCGCGGCAGCGCTGATCGACCAGGCGGATCTCACCGGAAGGCATGCGGAGGTGGGCCATGGTGCCCTCCTTCGCGAGCAGCTGCACCGAGGCACCGGCGGAGCGGGCGAACTTGGCGCCGCCACCGGGACGGATCTCGATCGCGTGGATCGTGGTACCGACCGGGATGTTGCGGAGCGCCAGGTTGTTGCCCGGCTTGATGTCGGCCCCGGGACCGTTCTCGACGCGGTCACCCTGCGACAGGTTGCGGGGGGCGAGGATGTAGCGCTTCTCGCCGTCCGCGTAGTGAAGCAGCGCGATGCGCGCGGTGCGGTTGGGGTCGTACTCGATGTGCGCGACCTTCGCCGGCACGCCGTCCTTGTCGTGACGACGGAAGTCGATCACGCGGTAGGCGCGCTTGTGTCCGCCACCCTGGTGGCGAACGGTCACACGACCGGCGTTGTTACGGCCGCCCTTGCTGTGCAGCGGGCGGACCAGCGACTTCTCCGGCGTGGACCGCGTGACCTCGACGAAGTCGGCGACGCTGGAGCCACGACGGCCCGGCGTAGTCGGCTTGTACTTGCGGATTCCCATTTCTCAGTCCTCGTCCGATATTCGGACCAGGGCGCTCCGTTAGGAGGCCTGGCCGAAGATGTCGATACGGTCGCCCTCAGCGAGGGTCACGATCGCGCGCTTGCTGTCAGCACGCTTGCCGAAGCCCGTCTTGGTCCGCTTGCGCTTGCCCTGACGGTTGATCGTGTTGACCCCGGTGACCTTGACCGAGAAGACCGCCTGGACGGCCTGCTTGATCTGGGTCTTGTTGGCCCGCGGGTCCACGACGAAGGTGTACTTGCCCTCGTCGAGCAGCGCGTAGCTCTTCTCCGAGACGACCGGCTTGAGGAGCACGTCACGGGGGTCCGTGAAGGACTTGCTCAGCGGGGTCTCAACGGTGTTCTTGCCCTCGGCCTCGTGACGCTTCGCCTTGGCGATGCGCGCGACCTTCTTGGCCTTGGCGGCCTTGGAGGCAATGCTCGGGTGACGCGTAGCCATCAGGCTTCGCTCCCTTCGGTGTCAGCGGCCTGGGGGCCAGACACGAAGGACTCGAAAGCGGCCTGGGTGAAGACCACGTCGTCCGAGACGAGAACGTCGTACGTGTTCAGCTGGCCCGGCTCCAGGATGTGGACCTGGGGCAGGTTGCGCGCGGAGAGCAGCGCGGCCTCGTCGGAGCGCTCGATGACCAGGAGCACGTTCTTGCGCTCGCTGACCTTGCCGAGGAAGCTCTTGGCGGCCTTGGTGGAGGGGGTCTCGCCCTCGATCACGCCGGTGATGACGTGGATGCGAGCGTTGCGGGCCCGGTCGGTGAGGGCGTGGCGCAGGGCCGCGGCCTTCATCTTCTTCGGGGTCCGCTGCGAGTAGTCACGCGGCGTGGGGCCGTGGACGACGCCACCGCCGGCGAACTGCGGCGCACGGGTCGAACCCTGGCGCGCGCGGCCGGTGCCCTTCTGGCGGTAAGGCTTCTTACCGCCACCGCGGACCTCGCCACGACGCTTGACCTTGTGCGTGCCCTGACGGGCGGCGGCCAGCTGCGCGACGACGACCTGGTGAAGCAGCGGAATGCTGATCTTCTCGACGTCGAAGATCTCGGCCGGGAGCTCGACGGTCCCGGCGTTGTCGCCGGAGGGCGACAGAATGTCAATGGTGGTCATAGTCCTCAGGCCCCCTTGGCCGCGGTGCGGACCAGGACGAGGCCGCCGTTCGGACCAGGAACCGCGCCCTTGATGAGGAGCAGGCCCTTCTCCGCGTCAACGGCGTGAACGGTCAGGTTCTGGGTGGTGACCCGCTCGTTGCCCATGCGACCCGCCATGCGGAGGCCCTTGAACACACGGCCCGGGGTGGCGCAGCCACCGATGGAACCGGGGGAGCGGTGCTTGCGCTGGGTGCCGTGTCCGGCGCCGAGGCCCTTGAAGTTGTGACGCTTCATGACACCGGCGAAGCCCTTGCCCTTGCTCTTGCCGGTCACGTCCACCTTGATGCCGGCCTCGAACACCTCAGCGGTGATCTCCTGGCCGAGGGTGTACTCGCTGGCGTCAGCGGTACGGATCTCGACGAGGTGGCGACGGGGGGTGACGTCGGCCTTCGCGAAGTGGCCCTTGAGGGGCTTGTTCACCTTGCGCGGGTCGATCTCGCCGAACGCGATCTGGACGGACTCGTAGCCGTCGACGTCGTTCGTACGAACCTGGGTCACGACGTTCGGGCCGGCCTTGACGACGGTGACCGGAACAACACGGTTGTTCTCGTCCCACACCTGCGTCATGCCGAGCTTCTCGCCGAGGATGCCCTTGATCTGCTTAGCCATTCTCAGATCACCGATCCCTAGAGCTTGATCTCGATGTCGACACCGGCCGGAAGGTCGAGTCGCATCAGAGAGTCAACGGTCTTGGGCGTGGGGTCGAGGATGTCGATGAGGCGCTTGTGGGTGCGCATCTCGAAGTGCTCGCGAGAATCCTTGTACTTGTGCGGCGACTTGATGACGCAGTACACGTTCTTCTCAGTGGGCAGCGGCACCGGGCCCGCGACCGACGCACCAGTGCGGGTCACCGTCTCGACGATCTTCTTCGCCGAGGAGTCGATGACCTCGTGGTCGTAGGCCTTGAGCCGGATGCGGATCTTCTGTCCCGCCATGGCTACTCAGTAGTCCTTTGTCTCGATGAAACGCTCTGGCACTCGGGGGTTCGCGTTCTTGTCTCCGACCCACGCGGTCGGGTGTGTCGCGCTCCTGGCGACAGGGATGTCCGTCACGGATTTCCCAGCCAGGGACACGGCTCAGCCCGAAAGCAACCGCAGGACCGGGGGCGAGAACACCCACCGGGCGCCTGGCCTGCACCCCGCTGACACTTCCCGGAAGATTCCCGTACGTCCGCCCCAGCGCTGCCTCACGGCAGATTGGGCGACGAGTACTGTGGGACTCGCTTCCAGTCCTCCCGACGGGAGGCGCGCAGCATCGGCACTCGACCGAGCAACCCCGTTAGTCTGCCATACCGGACGCCCCCCTGGCCAATCGAGCCGAGGATCGTACCCCTAAGGTGACGCAGATCAAACCCGGCTCGGCCAGAACGCGGGAACGGTCCCGGGAACGGCCCGGAGACCCCCGTCCGGCACCCCGCTCCGACCGCCCCGCGCCCGCTCCCCGGCACCCGGCCGGCCCCGTCCGAACCGCCTCGCGCACCCGACTTCATCGGGCACGGGATTGTCGGGTCCGGCTCGGCGGGTGCTGCCTAGCGTGGTGGCCGTCAAGGGAAGGAGACCGGGCATGCTGGAGCGGCTGAACCAGGCCCTGGAGCACATCGAGCGGCGTCTCGGCCAGGACATCGACGTGGAGGAGCTGGCACGCGTCGCGGCCACCTCGGAGTACCACCTGCGCCGGATGTTCTCCGCGCTCGCGGGCATGCCGCTGTCGGAGTACATCAGGCGCCGTCGGCTCACCCTCGCGGGCGCCGAGGTGCTCACCGGGCGCGGGACGCTGCTGGAGATCGCGGTGCGCTACGGCTACGGCTCCGGCGAGGCGTTCGCGCGGGCCTTCCGCGCCATGCACGGCATCGGCCCGGGCGAGGCCCGGCGCACCGGCGCCGCGCTCAACTCCCAGCCCCGGATGGCCTTCCGCATCACCGTCGAAGGGAGCAGCAGTATGCGATACCGCGTCGTGGACAAGGCGGAGTTCTCGGTCGTGGGACTCAAGGCCCGGGTGCCGCTGGTGCACACGGGGCCGAACCAGGCGATCATCGACTTCGTCCGCGGGATCGACCGGCGGATGCTGGAGCGGCTGGAGAAACTGTCGGACCAGGAGCCGCACGGCATCGTCGCGGTCTGCGACGACCTCGACCCCAGCCGCGCCGAGGGCACCGAACTCGACTACTACCAGGGCGTGATCACCTCCGCGGCCGCGCCCGAGGGCACCACCGCGCTGGCCGTCCCCGCCGGCACCTGGGCGGTCTTCACCACCTCCGGACCCGCGCCGCAGGCCATCCAGGAACTGTGGCGGGACGTCTTCACCGAGTGGTTCCCGTCCAACCCGTACCGCGGCCGTCCCGGCCCCGAGGTCCTGCGCACCCGTCTGTCGCCGGACGGCGCCGAGGCCGACGCCGAGCTGTGGCTGCCGGTGGAGCCCGAGCACGGCTGACGGAGCGGGGGTCCCGCAGGACGCGATCCGTCTCGGTGGACCACCGGAGTCCCGGTGGTCCACCGTCTGCGCGCTCAGGTCCGTTCACCGACCAGCCCTTCCATCAGCGCTGCCGGCGCAGGGCCTTCCGGACGCTTTCGGCCGCGTAACCGGTCTCCAGCCGCCAGGCCTCCAGCTTGTCCAGCACCTTCGACACGATCTTCCACCACTTGAGCCACAGCGGCAGATCCCGGAACGGCACGTGGTCGAGGGTGTCGTCGATGGCGTACTCGGCGATGCTCCTACGGCCGGGACCTTCCGCCCGCAGTGCGGCGTACAGCTCCGGCGTCAACGCGCCATTGAGCCGTGCCGCGACCCCGGCCGCCGTGAACGCGAACCCCCGCTGATCGCGGTCCGCCAGCCGCATGGCCTTGATGATCCGAGGGGACGCCTCCTCCAGCGAACAGTTGAAAGCGAGTCCGATCACCGCGGTGCCGAGATGCCCCGCCCCGCGCTCGAACGCCGCGTCCACCTCGGCGGGGTCGTCGATACGGATCAGGCCCCTGCCGGTTTCCCAGTCGTATCCGGACGTCATACCGATCCTTCAGCGCTCCCACCCGATGTCGGCGCAGACACCGATCCTCCGCAATGTCATCGAGCACGCCAGGAACGACGCACGCGCGGTGCTCTCAAGGCATCGATGACGACGTCCTTGAACCGCAGCCGACGGATCAGTCCCACGGATCACGCAGTGGCCTGCGCTTCCACCACTGCGCGAGTTCCGCCTCGGGACGCTCCTTCGTCGGACGCACCCAGGCGCGCAGGGATCGTTCCGGATCCGGAACGCTCGCGGCCGCGAAGCGTTCGTCCAACTGCGCCAGCAGTTGCCCCAGCGCACCCTCCCGGGCCTCCGCGGGCAGCCCGAGCATCAACTGCTCAAGCGAGTCACGGGAGTCGAGGTCGTTCTCGTAGGCGCTGATGGGATAGAAGTCGTCGCTCGACCAACCGGGCTCCATCCGACGCACCACACGCTCCCAGGAAGCGAACCGATCGGCGACCGAGTAGACGGGAGTCGTGATCCTCTCCCGCAGCGCCGGTGCGACCCGGGACCGCTCCACCTCGAGACGCTCCGCGTCGCACCGGGCGACGGCTTCCAGGACCTCTGCCGGCAATCCCGCCCACACGGTCCTCGTGTCCGGCGCGGATCGGAACACGTCGCGCGGTTCCCGTTTCCTGCCCCGGCGCGACGGGGTGGGCCCCTCTGTCCGCGTCAACGCAATCACTCCTTCAGTTGCTTCAGGAAGTACTCATAGCCGTCATCGGGCTGCATGAAGGTCCCGTTGTCCCCTTCCCGGATCAGCATCGTTCCCGTCGCATCGTCCCACCAGGCGAAACGAGGATTGCCCGACGGAGTGCTTCGCATACGGATACCTGGGGAGTTGGTCATCAGATCCTCCAAGTGCTCCGGCACGTCCAGGTCGTCGACGCCCGGAATCCCTCTGTTCTTGATGTCTCCGTGCGCCGCGATCTTGTCGGCGAGCATCGGCAGATTCCCTGCCTGACTCGCGGGGTCCGGCTTGCCGATCTCGTAGAGCCCGAGCGGGTCGGCCATGAGAAGTGGATCGAGGACGTAGAGGAAGGGATTCGGAGCGGGCCCCAGACCGAGCGGATCGGGGCTGACGTAGCCCGCCGTCTCCGGGTCGTAGTAGCGGTGCACGTTGTAGTGCAGACCGGTCTCGGAGTCGTAGTACTGCCCAGGGGATCGAAGCGGCGTATAGGCGCGGCCTCCGCTCTTCCAGGCGGTGACCCCCCACAGCGTGCTCCGCGCCTGCCAGGCGACGCCGCCGTCCTCACCGACAAGTTCGGTGGGAGCACCCGCCAGATCGGCGACGATGGCGAAGAACCGTGAGTCGATCTCTTCGTGCGAGGCGGTGAGGGTGCGTTCGGTCTGGGCGATGGGGCGCAGCCCGTCGTACTCCCAGGACAGGGCCACGGGCTGAGTGCCTTCGGCGTCGGTCGTGACCTGCTCGCAGAGAGTGGCTCCGTCCCAGGTGAAACGGGTCTCCTCCACCACGGTGGTTCCCCCGACGGCCAGGCGCTGCTTGGCGATGCGGCGTCCCATCGGGTCGTAGTGGTATCGCCAGCACGTCCCGTCGGGGGTGTGCACGGAGGTGAGTCGGTCTTCCGCGTCCCATGTGTAGGCCCAGGTCTCCGGCTTGCGTGAGAGGCGCGTGCGGTGCCGACGGATCAACCGCCCTTGGTCGTCGTACCGATAACGGGTGGCTCCCGCCCTGACGATCCGGCCGCCCCCGTGGGCGCGAGGGCCCACCGCCGCCTGGCCGGGGTGCCGACTCGGCCAGGCGGCGTCCGTCTGCGCTCCGTTCTCGTCGTACGCGTAGGACTCCAGCCAGTCCTCCGCCCGTACGGCAGTGGTACGACCGGCGGCATCCAGCTCGAAGTCCCGGCTCTCCCCGTTCAGGCCGTCGATGCCGATCAGATGCCCGTCGGCGCGGTAGTGGTAGGAGCGGTCGCTCACGGTGCGCCCGTCGCCGGTGGCAACGGCCTGCGTCGTGACTCTGCCGAGTCGGTCGTACCCGCGGCTCAGCGACAGAGCGTCGTCCACACCGACGGAAAGCAGTCGCCGTGCCTCGTCGTAGCGGAAGTCGAGAGTGCGTCCCTCGGTACTGACCTGGGCGACCTCGCCGCGGCTGTCGTACCTCTTCGTGCTGGTCACACCTGTGGGGGTGGTGCGGCTCAGCGTCCGCCCCGCCGCATCGTGCGTGAAGGTGGTGGTCCGGCCGTTGACGGTCTCCGAAAGGAGGCGTCCTTCGGGGTCTCGCCGGAGGACCACCGTGGCGTCCCGGCCCACGGCCTCGCAGAGACGGTCGTTCAGGTCGTAGGTGTACGTGCTCACCGCACCGTCCACGTCCTTGACGATCATGCGACCGAAGGTGTCCCTGGTGATGCGGACCGTCTGCCCGAGCCCGTTCCTGCGCAGGACGACCTGGCCCTTGGCATCCCGGCCGTAGTACCTGGACCGCCCGTCGAAATCCGTCTCCGAGGCGAGTCGCCCCGCGACGTCGTACTCGTACGTCCAGTGACGACCGTCAGGGCGGCCCACCTCGATCAGCCGCAGGGAGGGGTCGTACGCGAAGGTGTGGCGGACGCCGTCGGGCCCGGTCCGTGCCGCGAGCAGATTGAAGTGGCCGTACTCGAAGCGTGTGACGGCTCCCATGGCATCGGTGTGGCTGACCCGGTTCCCCTCGGCGTCGTACGTCCACACCTCCGTCCGCCCGTCCGCGTCGGTGCGCCGCGTCAGTTCGCCGTCCGCGCCCCACTCCATGGAGGTCATGTGGCTCAGGGGGTCCGTGACCGTCGCCACGCGGCCGAGGGCGTCGTGTGCGTAGCGCGTGACACCGCCCAGGGGATCGGTGACGTGTTCGGCCAGGCCCGCCGGGTTGCACCGCACCCGGGTGAGGCCCCCTGCCGGATCAGTCACCGATGACAGGTGTCCGGCGTCGTCGTAGGTGTAACGAGTCGTCGCTCCACCGGGCTTGACGACCGTGACGCAGTTGCCGCGGGCGTCGTACTCCCGACGCAGCACCCGGCCGTCCGGGCGGACGGTGGTGACGAGGTGGCCCCGGGTGTCGTACGCGAGACGCACAGGTGCACCGTCCGGGCGCCTGACCTCGAGGAGTCGACCGAGGTCGTCGTAGCTCCTGGTCGTGGTGTGGCCCAGCTCGTCCGTCCAGGAGGTCGGCCGGTGGTGCTCGTCCCATGCCGTGCGGGTCGTGCCGCCGAGCGGATCGATCTCGGCGACGACCTGGCACCTGTCGTTGACGACGAACCGGCTGACAGCGCCCTCCGCCGTGGTGACGGTGGTGATCCGGGCATCGGGCCAAGCGGCGTCGATGCCGTCGTAGTCCAGGCTGAGGCTGAGGTGCCCCGCCTCCCCTCCTTCCGCTACGCATCGGTCCGCCGTGTCGTACGCGTACGAGTAGCCGCGGCCGTTGCGATCGGTCCACGACGTGATGCGGTGCCGCTCGTCATAGGTGAACCGCATCGGATGGCCCGCGGCGTTGACGACGGTGGTGAGGCAGCCGTCGGTGTAGCCGTAGGAGCGCAGGAGGAGGTTCGAACCGTCCTCGCCCGCGCCCGCGAGGTGAAGAGCCGTGACCCGACCGTCAGTGACCGTGACCTCGATTCGGTAGCCACCGGAGTGCCGGATCGCGAACGGGGTTCCGTCGGGGGCGTGATCGAAATCGATCGTTTCACCGTTGCGGTTGGATATGCGCTTGAGGAGAGCGATGCCGTCGACCGGAACGTCGAACTCACGAGTGATGCCGGTGAGCGGGTCGTCCACTCGGTAGCGGCCGTCACCGAGACGGGTCAGGGGGAAACGCGGGCCCGTCTCGGGAAGGACCGATCGCTGCGGCTCCACGGGATGGGCATAACTGAGGAGCAATCCGTCCTCGGTGACCAGCACGACGCCGGCTCCGTCGACTTCCAGGCGCTGGTCGACCGTGGAGGCCCAGGTGCTGCCGAACCACCAGCCCGTCCGGTAATCGGACGCGGCCCTGCGCGTGAAGACGAGGGGCAAGCTGCCGGGCAGACTGACGTCGGTCTCCGGGAAATACATGGCCCCGGTGGCCATGTCCACGGGGTCGCTGCCCTTGGAGCGGACCGCGTTCTTGAGCCGGTTGTACGCGCCCTTCGCACCGTCCACGAGCATGCCACGGGCGTTCTTGCCCAGCCCCCGCGCCGCCAGGCTCATCCCCTTCAGCCCGCCCTTGAGCCCCTTCATCGCGGCAAGGCCGCCCTTGAGCCCCTTGGCGAGTCCGCCGAGGGTGGTGAGCCCCTTCATGCCCGGGATGCAGTCCAGCGCCGCGAAGGCCACGTCCCATAGGGAGGCTTGGCCCTTCGCGTACTTGTTCAGCGTGTCGGCGAGGACGACCAGGGCCGCGATCAGCACGATCGCGCCGAGGATCGGCCCACCGATGATCATCACGATGATCCCGAGCACCGCCACCACGACCTTGCACACCGTGACGATGGTGTCCCAGTTGTCGGTGAACCAGTCCCCGACCTCCTCCCACCACTTCCGGTTGCGGATACCGGCGTCCGACGCCTCGTCGATCTTCGACTTCGCGTCCCGCGCCGCCTCCTCCCGCATCTTCCGCGCGTCCGCGGCCATCTTCTTCGCCGCGTCCAGCGCGCTGTTCGCGTCCGTCACGTCCGACCGGGCGCTGGTCTGCGCGGACTTGGCGTGCTGGGCGTCCCTCGTGGCGGCGCGGACCTTCGCCTCGTCCGGCTTCTCGGTGTCCTTGCTGCCGGTCGGGTCGTCCTTGTACTTGTCCGCTTCCTTGTTGGCCCGGGTCACCCACGAATCGGCCGACGACAGACGGGACTTGGCGGACGTCAGATCGGCCTGCGCCTCCCGCCCCCGCGCCAGCGCCTTGTCCGCCAGCGCCTGCGCCCGCTCCAACCTCGGCCAGTAGTCCGCGAGCGCGTCCCCCGCCATCTCGTAGGACTTCTTCAGCTTCTTCAGCTGCTTCGGCACATCCGAGAACTCGGCCTGGAACGCCTCCGCCGACTTCCCCGCCCACGCCAGGACCGCGTCCTCACCCGCCATCCCCTTGATCAGCCGCAACGCGTCCGACACGTCGTCGGCGAAATCGTGCAGGTCCTTCGACAGCTTCCGCACCCGGTCCGGATCACCCGGCGTCGGATCCCGGTCCAGATCCAGCACATGCCAGTCACCCGGCCGGTTCCCCGCCATGCCGCAACCCCCGTCACGTCTGCCTCGACAACACCCGTACGCACAAGCGAACTTACAGGGAACACCCATGCGGCACGACGGCCGTCGCGGGGCGGGGCGCGGGTGCGCCACCGGCCCCGGGCCCGTGCGCCACCGGCGCGCCGAGCCCGGAATCAGCCCATCCACCCGCAGGGCGGCGGCCGTTGGGCTCGTAGCCTCTCCCCATGACTCGCACCACTCCCCCGCGGCCCCTCGACATCACCGTCCCGTTCCCCGAGCTCGCGCCGCTGGCCCGCACCGCCGTCCGGCTGCATCCGCGTCCGGGCGCGCCGACGGCCGAGGACAGTTCGATCGGCGGCCCCCTGCTGTGGCCCGCCGGCGAGCCCTGGCCCACCTGCCCGGACCACGACGCGCCCACGCACCTCGGCCTGGCCCCCGGTGACGTACGACAGGGTCGGCGCGTCCTCGGCGAGGCATGGACCCGGCCCCGCGCGGAGGGCGCCGACCTGCTCACCCCCGAGGAGCGCGAGGTCGTCGACCGCGCCAACGCCGAGAGGCGGATACCGCAGGACGGCCCGGTCCCGCTCGTCCCCGCGGCCCAGCTCTACGCCGCCGACGTCCCCGCGCTGCCCCGCCCGGCCGGCACGGACCTGCTCCAGGTCCTGTGGTGCCCGTTCGACCACGACGAGGACCACCTCCCCGCCGTGGAGCTGTACTGGCGGTCCTCCGCCGACGTCACCGACCCGCTCGCCGCGCCCCCCGAGCCCTCGGTGATCGGCAACGACGACTACCTGCCCGAGCCCTGCCTCCTCCACCCCGAGACGGTCACCGAGTACCCGGCCCCGCACGAGCTCCCCGAGGAACTGGCGGAGCGGATCGAGGCGTGGGAGGAGGAACAGGACCCGGACGAGGAGGACGAGAGCGAGGAAGGCGAGGAGGGCGACGTCGAGGAGAGCGAGGAGGGCGACGTCGAGACCGTCGACTATCAGTACGACCTCAGCGTCGCCCCCGGCTGCAAGCTCGGCGGCCACGCACCCTGGAGCTTCAGCGACCCGTTCCCGATGTCCTGCCCCGAGTGCGGCTCGGACGTGCGCCCGCTGCTGACCATCGACGGCTCCGAATGGGACGGCGGCAGCGGCAGTTGGCGCCCCCTGGAGGACGCCGGCTACGACGGCCTGCACTTCCTCGGCCCGGCCTGCGCCACACGGCTCAACATCGGACGCGGCTACGCGATGCAGATCTACGTGTGCGTGGCGTCGTACGACCATCCGCACGTGCAGAACATGCAGTGACCGTTTCCCGGGGGGAGGCGGGTGGGTCTCACCCGGGCGCGAACAGCCGCTCCAGCTCCGCGTCGTAGGCCCTGTACCCCGCTTTGCCGGGCTCCGGTGCACCGGAGCCCGGGCGCAGGATGTCCGGCAACTCGGCCACCCGCCACATCCGGAACACGCCCTCCGGAGTGCTGCGACCGGCATCACCCACGAGCTCACAGGCGATGCGGACGATCCCGGCGGTCAGGTTCCCGCCCTCCTCGGCGTCCACCCCGGCCGCGATTCCGGCGGTCACCAAGGCGTCCAGCAGATGGGCCAGCTGGAGGTCCGCGCCCATGCGGCACATCCGGCGCACCACCCGCGGGTCCTTCAGATACGCGAGGTCCTCCGACGACTCCGGGTCCCAGGCGACGCCCGCCGACCAGAGCAGCAGGAACTCGGGAGTCACCGGGTGCTCCCTGAGGTACCCGAGTTCCTCCGAGATGGCCATGACGGGGTCGTCGAACCGGCCGATCGTCCGGATCGCCGCCATGATCCGCGCGACTTCCCCGCCCCTGGGCGCCAGGAAGTCCCCCACCGAGACGTCGGCCAGGTCCCAGGTGCCGGTGTGGTTCACCGCGCCGATCTCGACGACTCCGCCGAGGGCCGCGAAGACGGTACGGGCGTAGCTCTGCGGGTGGATCTCCGCTCCCCCGGTCAGCCCTGAGCGGCGAAGCCGATGAACGCCGTCCAGGCCGCCGGGGCCATCGCCAGACGGGCGCCGCCCGGATTCTTGGAGTCGCGGACGTGGATCGTGGTGGGGGTAGGGGCTATCTCGACGCAGTCACTGGGGTTGCTGCTGTCGCTGTAGCTGCTCTTGAACCACGTCAGCCCCGAGGTGTCCTCGGGGGAGGTCGCATGGGTCATGTCTCTCCCAGCACTCGCTCGATGAAGGCCAGCGACTCCCCCGGGGAGAGAGCTTGGGCCCTGATGATGCCGTACCTCAATTCGAGAATCCGGAGCTGCCTCGGGTCGGAGACCGGACGCCCGTTGAACTCGTCATCAGTACGTCCCACTGCCGTGCCATCCCCGAACTTCAGCACCTGGATCCGCCCAGCCGCACCGGGATGATCGGCACGCGCAATAGGCATCACCTGGAGCTCGACATGCGTCAACTCGGCTACCTCAAGCAGATGTTCGAGCTGGCGTCGGAGCACCATTGTGCCTCCGACCGGACGACGCAGGGTCACCTCTTCCTGTACGAAGCTGAGTTCCGGAGCGGGCGAGCGGTCAAAAACGGACTGCCTGGCCATGCGCGCGGCCACAGCCCGTTCCAACTCATCCTGCGACAACGTGGGCCGCCACGTACCGAAGAGCGCCCGTGCGTATTCCTCCGTCTGCAACAGCCCATGGACGTTGTGGTTGCTGTACAGCAGCAACTCGACCGCCCGCTCCTCCAGCATCTTCAGCTCGCGCACCTTCTTCGGGTACCGGGCCTTCTCCATGTCCTCCTTGAAGGCCCTGAGGTGCCCGTCGGCGTTCAGGACGTCGTCCGCGCGGTCCAGGAAGTCCGCCCGGGGGATCCGGGCACCCCTCTCGACCTTCCGGACCAGGTCCTCCCCGTACCCGATCGCCCGCCCGAAGTCGACCACCCGCATCCCGGCCGCCTCCCGCCACAGCCTGACCTGGCGGCCGGTCGCCTCGACCACCGGGGCGATCTCGTCCTCGGGGCTCACGTCCCACCCCGGCTCGTCCGCGCTCTCGCTGCTCACACCCACCCACCTCCAACGCCCACCGTTCCCGTACGACACCCGGGACAGCCGGGACAGATCGGGACAACGACCGGACAGTCCCTGTACGCACAGGCGTCATCGCAGCTCAGAGTAGGCAGGGTCGGACACGCTGAGTGATGTGAATCAGGAAACCGCCGGGCGCGAAGCCCAACGTGTCGAACCCGTCCGCAACTTCAGCGTGCTGCTGTCCCCCACGCCACGCGGCGCACGTCTGGCGAGGCTGCTCGCGACCGAACAACTCCGCTCCTGGGAGCTCCCGTTGAGCCCGGCGGACCAGGTCGTCGCGGAGCTCGCGAACAACGCGGCGACGCACGGCCGCGTACCGGGACGGGACTTCCGTCTCACGCTGTACGTCATCGGCGACACCCTCCGCGTCGAGATGACGGACACGATGGGTGACCGGCTTCCCCGGCTCGGCGTGCCGGAGGCCGAGACCGAGTCGGGCCGCGGCCTGCTCCTCGTGACCGCGTTCGCGGACCGCTGGGGCGTGACGCCAGGGCCGCCCCCGCGCAAGACCGTCTGGGCCGAACTGGGACTCCGGAAACCGGAGCGTGAAGTCCCGTGCCTCGGCGTGACCAGCGGTCTTCCCTAAGAACCACCGGGGAGAAAGAACCCCACCAAGCCCCACCCCTCCCGCCCGCGGCGCGGCATCACTCCCCCGAGTGAATATGCCCAACTGGACTGGATTTGGGACGGGTTGCCTGCCCTACGCTCAGCGCGACAGAGCACGACCGCAGGCCGACCGTGGACCTGCGGCAGAAAATGTGACGGCCCCCGCCGGGAGTAGCAATCCCAGTGCGAGGGCCTGACCACCGAGGAAGTAGGAGCTTCCCGATGGACACCGAAAACCCTAGCGCGCCCGCACGCCCCCAGTCCCGTATCCCGGGCAAGAATCACCCTCGCAGACGCCCGCATTCCGGCGTGGTCCACGACAACGTCCGCCTCACCTCTCACTTCACGGTGGTCAGCAACGACCTCGCCCAGCACCCGGAGCTGTCCGGAGTCGCCATCGGGCTGGGCCTCTACATCCAGTCCGTCCCCACTGGCACCCCCGTCGACATCAAGACGCTCTCCGCCCGCTTCTCCGAGGGCGCCACCCGTATCGCCGCCGCCCTGCGTGAGCTGGAGACCCACGGCTACCTGCGCCGCACCCGCGAACGCACGTCCGACGGCCGGATCGCCACCCGCACAATCTTCTGCAACAACCCTGGACGCCACGGCACACAGGCGGCGACCACAGCCCCCGAGTCACCGGCCCGACGCCCGGCCCCGGCCGACCGCCCCCGCCGCAAGGCGCTCCCGGCCGTCCCCCAGCCCTCGTGCCCCTCCCCCGCCCTCCTCCGGACAGCCATCGACCTCCTCGCCGGACTCCGCCGCGAGGACCCCCGCCTCCTCCTCTCCGCCACCGACACCGAACACCTCGCCCCCGGCGTCGCCGCCTGGCTGGAACGCGACCTCACCCCCACCGCCGTGCGCCACGCCCTGACGAGCGCCCTGCCGGACGAACCCCTGCACCGCCCGGCCGCCCTCATCGCCCACCGCCTCACGGCCCAGTTGCCGCCACCACCCCCGTTCCGTGCCCCCGCGCCGCCCCCGACCGTCCGCCACCCCCTCCAGAACTGCGACAACTGCGACCTGGCATTCCGTGGCCCCGAACCAGGTACCTGCCCGTCGTGCACATCGAAAGGCCGCCTTCCAGGCATCTCCAGCAGTTCCCTGACCGACCCACCAAGATGAACCCCGTCACCCGACAGGACCTCATGTGCTGCCATCCTTCGCCGCGAGCGGATTCCTTCCCCTGGGCCGGTACTCCGTCTCCTTCGACGAAGCAGAGTCCCTGCTGGTCAGCGCACCGGAATTCTTGGATTCCGCGACACGCACGGGATTGTGGGACGGCCTCCGCGACTACCTCGACCGTTTCCTCACGCTCGAGGATGTGTACGCGGACGCGCTGGCCGGTCTCCCGCTCGTCCACAGGCTGTGGCTCGGCGGCAGCTTCGTCAGCACGAAACCCGATCCCGGGAACGTCGACGCCACCCTCCTGATCGACACGCGTGCGGAGCGTGCGGTACGGGGAAAGCCCGGCTCCAAGTGGCTGACCACCGCTTTTCAGAGCCGCGAGAGGATGAGGGAGAAGTTCGGCGTCTCGCCGCTGAGAATCGGGTACCAGCCCGTTGCCCATATCTTCCGGCCAGAACTCTTCACTCCCGACGAACAGACATACTTCACCCAACGAGGTGTGTGGGACGACTGGTGGCAGCGTCGCAGGCTGCCCGACCAGGACGACCGCTCGCCGTCGGAAGAGAGTGCCGCTCCGGCACGCGGATACCTGGAGGTGCGACTGTGACCGGCGGAAGTCCCCGAGAGCGCAGGCGTGAACTCCTGGCGGACGATCCGGAGGCGATGGCTGACGTCACCGCGCGCCTGCTGGACGAGATGGGCACCGAGGACAGGGACGACGAGGAGATCGAGGCGGAGCACCGGGCGAGCCGACTCGCCGCGGCACGCGAGTACGCACCGGATGCCCGGCTCGACGAAGAACTCCAGCTCCGCCTGACCGGTCCGGACACGGACGCCGGCGCCCTCCGCTTCCAGTGGGGTGACGCCCTCCTCGGGCCCGTCGAGCACGCGGTCTCCGTCGCCGCCCGTACACCCGTCCAGCTGGAGCTCACGGGAATCTCGGCGGGTAGCACCGTGGTCCACGCCCGGCCTGTCGTCCCCGCCGTCCCCCCGGAGCCGGACGTCCTCGGGGCTCCCGTCGTATCCGCCGCGAGCACCGGCATGAGCGCACTGACCGAACTGCTGGCCGCGCTGGAGTCCGAGAGCGACGTCCGCGAGTGGGCACGGCTCTTCGACACCGTCGAGACGCTGTCCCGTGCGCTCGGCAAGTACGACCTGGACCTGGGGGTGACCTGGTACGGCGCCGACGGCGGCATGCGCCGCGCCCGGCTGACCGAACGAGGCAGACACTACGTCGAACGCCTCAGCGAGACACGGGACCGCGATCAGCCGATCACCATCTCGGGCCGCGTCACCGAGCTGCGCGAGAGTGGCTGGGTGAAGGTCAAGACGGGCACGGCCAAGAACGCGCCGGCCTATGACGTCCGCTTCGAGGAGCCCGAGGAGCTGTTGCGGATGCGCCCCGGCCTCGGGGACAACGTCCATTTCCGGGTCCGTTTCCGGCAGCGGCTGGACTCCGTGGGCACCGCGAGGTCCACGGAATACACGTACCTCGGACCGGCCGCCGAACAGACGTCGATCCCACTCGAACCGTAGACACGTCCGCCCTGCCGGGCCGTCGTCGGCGACCGTAGGACCTTTGGCCGACCGCTTCCGCCGACTCATCGCACCCGAGAACGGCGTCATGCATCACGCCCGATACCCGCCACCTCACTCTCGCGGGTGAACATCGCCAACTCGACCGGGTTCAAGGCTGGTTGCCCGTCTTACGTTCAGTACGACACAGCACGAGCCCAGCCGTGCGACGGCCCCGCCGGAACGGCGATCCCAGCACGAGTGCCTGACCGCCCAGAAAGGTGTCCCTTCATGATGAGCGCGAAAAACGCCGGCGTACCCACGCGCGCCAAGTCATGGCCCACCGCCGACGGACACCCGGACCGAGGCTCCGACCACGGCGGTCTCATCCACGACAACGTCCCGCTCACCGAAAACTTCACGGTGGTCAGCAACGACCTCGCCCAGCACCCGGAGCTGTCCGGAGTCGCCATCGGGCTGGGCGTTTACATCCAGTCCGTCCCCACCGGCACCCCCGTCGACATCAAGACGCTCTCCGCCCGCTTCCCCGAAAGCCCGACCGAGATCGCCGCGGCCCTGCGCGAGCTGGAGACACACGGCTACCTGTGACGCTCCGCGCGGGTGCGGCGATCGCCGGGCTGCCCTAGGGGCTGCGCTCCAGCGCCTTCGGAGAAGGAGACGGTCGACCTGGCACTGCGGGAGTACGCCGAGCGTCGGCGGCGCGCCGAGACCCGGCTGCGGCACCTGAAAAGGGCCCGGCAGTGGGACGAGGACGAGTTCTGGGCACGGCACGCGGCGGAGAAGGGCCCCATGGGTGACGACCGCGCGGGCAGCGCCGGAGCCCGCCCCCGGCCGCTGCCGCGACTGCCGATCCGATCCTCCGGGAGCCGCCTAGCATGAACGGGACGATCCTTGCCCCCGGGCACAGACGAGGAGCGAGCGCCATGACCATCGCCCCGGACAACGCGCAGCAGGGCGCCGCCCACCGGTACCGGGCCATGCGCGATTTCGTTCAGTCCATGGACGACACCCTGCCCGGCAAGTTCGAGGTCACCAAGGAAGGAATCGTCCACGACATGATGGCGCCCATCGGCCCACATGAGCTGACCACCCTGCACCTGCGGAAACGGCTCGAAAAAGTGATGCCGGACGAGAACGTGGCCCACACGGGCGAGCCAGATGTCGAGAACGCGCCCGAGGGCATCATGCGACGCCCGGACGTGATGGTGATCGCGCTCGCCGACATGGAGGTCCCGGGCAGCTTCGATCCACGTACGCTCATCGCGGCCATCGAGGTCGTCTCCCGCTCCAACCCCGACAACGACTGGGTGAGCAAGACACGCGACTACCCCCTGATGGGCATCCCCGTCTACGCGATCTTCGATCCCCGCACCGGCACCGGCGCCGTTCTCACCGACATCCACCCCACCCCGGACGGCCCCCGCTACGCGACCCGGAAGGACTTCGTCTACGGCGAGGACGTCACCATCGCCGACTGGACGATCTCCACGGCGGACCTGCCGCTCTACCCGGGCACCTGACCCGGACACGGTGAAGGGGCCCGTACGGACGAAATCGTACGGACCCCTCTGAAGCTCGGCTCAGACCGAAGTCACCGGGTCAGATCACACCCTGCTCCAGCATCGCGGAAGCGACCCGCTCGAAGCCCGCGATGTTCGCGCCGCTGACGTAGTCGCCCGGGACGCCGTAGCGCTCGGCGGTCTCGTGGCAGGTGTCGTGGATGCCGTTCATGATCTGGGTCAGCTCGTCCTCGACCCGCTCGCGCGACCACGAGGTACGGGCGTGGTTCTGGCTCATCTCCAGCGCGCTGACCGCGACACCGCCCGCGTTGGCCGCCTTGCCGGGGCCGAAGGCGACGCCCGCCTTCTGGAAGAGGTGGACCGCCTCGGGGGTGGTGGGCATGTTGGCGCCCTCGGAGACCGCCTTGACGCCGTTGCCGATCAGCGTGGCCGCCGCGGCCGCGTCCAGCTCGTTCTGGGTGGCCGAGGGCAGCGCCACGTCGGCCGGCACGTCCCAGACGCTGCCGTTCGCGACGAACCGCGCCGACGCGCCGCGCCGTGCCGCGTAGTCGGCGACCCGGCCGCGCTCGACCTCCTTGATCTGCTTGAGCAGTTCGAGGTCGATGCCCTTGTCGTCGACGACGTAGCCGGTCGAGTCGGAGCAGGTCACCGCGTTGGCGCCGAGGGCGGCGAGCTTCTCGATGGTGTAGATCGCGACGTTCCCGGAACCGGAGACGACCGCGGTCTGGCCCTCCAGGTCCTCGCCGCGCTGCCGCAGCATGGCGGCGGCGAACAGGACGTTGCCGTAGCCGGTCGCCTCGGGACGGATCAGCGAACCGCCCCAGCCCGTGCCCTTGCCGGTGAGGACACCGGCCTCCCAGCGGTTGGTGATGCGGCGGTACTGGCCGAACAGGTAGCCGATCTCCCGGCCGCCCACGCCGATGTCGCCCGCCGGCACGTCCGTGTGCTCACCGATGTGCCGGTACAGCTCCGTCATGAACGACTGGCAGAACCGCATGACCTCGGAGTCCGACTTCCCGCGCGGGTCGAAGTCGCTGCCGCCCTTGCCGCCGCCGATGCCGAGACCGGTCAGGGCGTTCTTGAAGATCTGTTCGAAGCCGAGGAACTTCACGATGCCGAGGTTCACCGACGGGTGGAACCGCAGACCGCCCTTGTACGGGCCGAGCGCGCTGTTGAACTCCACGCGGTAGCCCCGGTTGACGTGCACCTTGCCGTGGTCGTCCTGCCACGGGACGCGGAAGATGATCTGCCGCTCGGGCTCCACCACGCGCTCGACGAGAGCCGCCTCGGCGTACTCCGGGCGCTGCGTCAGGACCGGGGCCAGCGTTTCGAGCACCTCGTGCGCGGCCTGGAGGAACTCGGGCTGCGCGGGATTGCGCCGCTCGATGTCGACGAGCAAGGAGGCGATACGGCTCTTGGTGTCGGGGCGGGTCACCTGGGGTCCCTTCAGACGGGGGTTGCCGGAACGGCTGACCGGGGTCGGTTTCGACCGGGTCGTTTCCGGCGGCATCGGCGTAAGGGGCCAGGGCTCACCCGCACACGGCGGACGCCTGGGGCCCCGGCACTCCGGTACGACCGGACGGGGTGCGCTCGGCGCCGTTGCCGGTGCGCAGTCCTATGGATCCCCCGCCCAGAGACGGAAGACCGCCCCTACAGTGTTACTCCTGAATTACGTCTGCGTTACGTGATTCTGCATACAGGCGGCAGGAATCGTTTCACCTGCGGGGATCGTCTCGACACCGTACGCCTGCGCGAGTTTCGTATACGCATACGACCAACTGGCGAGACGGGCGCGAGCGGCGGGACAGAGGCCCCTCGCCTCACCGCACGACCGCTCCCGGGCATGCGAAAGGGGCCCGTACGACCGAAGTCGTACGGGCCCCTTCGTGGAAGCTCAGCTCAGGCTGAAGCTACCGGGTCAGGCACAAGGTCACTTCGTGATCTTGGTGACCTGGCCGGCGCCCACGGTCCGGCCACCCTCACGGATGGCGAACTTCAGGCCCTCTTCCATGGCGACCGGCTGGATGAGCGCGACGGTCATCTCGGTGTTGTCACCCGGCATGACCATCTCGGTGCCCTCGGGGAGGGTCACAACGCCCGTCACGTCCGTCGTACGGAAGTAGAACTGCGGACGGTAGTTGTTGAAGAACGGCGTGTGGCGGCCACCCTCGTCCTTGGACAGGATGTAGGCCTGGGCCTCGAACTCGGTGTGCGGGGTGACCGAACCCGGCTTGATGATGACCTGGCCGCGCTCGACGTCCTCGCGCTTGATGCCACGGAGGAGCAGACCGACGTTCTCACCGGCCTGGCCCTCGTCGAGCAGCTTGCGGAACATCTCGATGCCGGTGACCGTGGTGGTGGTCTTCTCGGTCTTGATGCCGATGATGTCGACGGTCTCGTTGACCTTCAGGACACCACGCTCGATACGGCCGGTGACGACCGTACCGCGACCGGTGATCGTGAAGACGTCCTCGACGGGCATGAGGAACGGCTTGTCGACGTCACGAGCCGGGGTCGGGATGGACTCGTCGACGGCGGCCATGAGGTCCAGAACGGTCTGGCCCCACTCCTTGTCGCCCTCGAGCGCCTTGAGCGCCGAGACCTTGACGACCGGCAGGTCGTCGCCCGGGAACTCGTACTCGGAGAGGAGCTCACGGACCTCGAGCTCGACGAGCTCCAGGATCTCCTCGTCGTCCACCATGTCGGCCTTGTTCAGGGCGACGACGATGTACGGAACGCCGACCTGGCGGGCCAGGAGCACGTGCTCCTTGGTCTGCGGCATCGGGCCGTCGGTGGCGGCGACAACGAGGATGGCGCCGTCCATCTGCGCCGCACCCGTGATCATGTTCTTGATGTAGTCAGCGTGACCGGGGCAGTCGACGTGGGCGTAGTGACGGCCCTCCGTCTGGTACTCGACGTGCGCGATCGAGATCGTGATACCGCGCTGGCGCTCCTCGGGAGCCTTGTCGATCTGGTCGAAGGCCGAGGCCTCGTTCAGGTCCGGGTACGCGTCGTGCAGCACCTTGGTAATGGCGGCCGTGAGGGTCGTCTTACCGTGGTCGATGTGACCGATGGTGCCGATGTTGACGTGCGGCTTAGTCCGCTCGAACTTCGCCTTCGCCACTGGGGTCCTCCTACGGAGTGGTTCTGTACGCCTTACTCATCGGCGCCAGGTGATCTTTGCTGGGGTGCCGTCCGCCGGGGTTCTCCCTTGCCGGTCGAACCCCGGCGGTCGGTGTCAAGCCTAAAGCGTGTAAACGAGCTGTGTTACTCGCCCTTGGCCTTCGCGATGATCTCCTCGGCGACGTTCCGCGGAACCTCGGCGTAGGAGTCGAACTGCATCGAGTAGCTCGCGCGACCCGACGTCTTGCTGCGGAGGTCTCCGACGTAGCCGAACATCTCCGAGAGCGGGACCAGACCCTTGACGATCCGGGCGCCCATGCGCTCCTCCATGGCCTGGATCTGGCCACGGCGGGAGTTGATGTCGCCGATGACCTCACCCATGTAGTCCTCGGGCGTGGTGACCTCGACGGCCATCATCGGCTCGAGGAGCACGGGAGAAGCCTTGCGCGCGGCCTCCTTGAAGGCCTGCGAACCGGCGATCTTGAAGGCGAGCTCGGAGGAGTCGACCTCGTGGTAGCCACCGTCGAGAAGAATGACGCGGACGCCCGTCATCTCGTAGCCGGCCAGGATGCCGAACTGCATGGCCTCCTGCGCACCCGCGTCGACCGAAGGGATGTACTCCTTCGGGATGCGGCCACCGGTGACCTTGTTCACGAACTCGTACGAGGCGTCGCCGCCCTCGATCGGCTCGATCGCGATCTGCACCTTGGCGAACTGACCGGTACCACCGGTCTGCTTCTTGTGGGTGTAGTCAAGACGCTCGACGGCCTTGCGGATCGTCTCGCGGTACGCGACCTGCGGCTTGCCGACGTTGGCCTCGACCTTGAACTCACGGCGCATACGGTCGACCAGCACCTCGAGGTGCAGCTCGCCCATACCACCGATGATGGTCTGGCCGGTCTCCTCGTCCGAGTGAACCTGGAAGGAGGGGTCCTCCTCCGCGAGACGCTGGATGGCGACACCCAGCTTCTCCTGGTCACCCTTGGACTTGGGCTCGATGGCGACCTGGATGACCGGCGCCGGGAAGTCCATGGACTCCAGGATCACCGGGTTCTTGTCGTCGGACAGCGTCTCACCGGTGGTGGTCTGCTTCAGGCCCATGACGGCGACGATGTCGCCGGCGCCCACCGACTCGATCTCCTCACGCTTGTTCGCGTGCATGCGGTAGATCTTGCCGATGCGCTCCTTCTTGCCCTTGACGGAGTTCAGCACAGCGCTGCCCGCCTCGAGGCGGCCCGAGTAGACCCGGACGAAGGTGAGCTTGCCCAGGTGCGGGTCGCTCATGATCTTGAACGCGAGCGCGGACAGCGGCTCGTCCACGGACGGCTTGCGCTTGATGACGACCTCGGGGTCCTTCACGTCGTGGCCCTCGATGGCCTCGACGTCAAGCGGGGTCGGCAGGTAGCGCACGACCGCGTCGAGCAGGGGCTGGACGCCCTTGTTCTTGAACGCGGTACCGCAGAACACGGGGGTGACCGTGACGTCGCTGGACTTGCCGGACGCGATGGTGACGCGACGGATCGCGGCGTACAGCTGCTCCTCGGTGGGCTCCTGGCCCTCCAGGAACAGCTCCATGATCTCGTCGTCGTGCTCCGCGACGGTCTCGACCAGCTTGCCGCGGTACTCCTCGGCGGCCTCGGCGTGCGTGGCCGGGATGTCGACGACGTCGTACATCTCGCCCTTGGCCGCCTCGGCGGACCACACGAGCGCCTTCATGCGGACCAGGTCCACAACGCCCTTGAAGTCCATCTCGGCACCGATCGGGAGCTGCATGACGATCGGGACGGCGCCGAGGCGGCTCTCGATCATGTCGACACAGCGGTGGAACTCGGCGCCGGTACGGTCCAGCTTGTTCACGAAGCAGATGCGCGGCACGCCGTAACGGTCGGCCTGACGCCACACCGTCTCGGACTGCGGCTCGACACCCGCGACACCGTCGAACACCGTGACGGCACCGTCGAGGACGCGCAGCGAGCGCTCCACCTCGACCGTGAAGTCGACGTGGCCCGGGGTGTCGATGATGTTGATCGTGTGGTCGACGTCCTCGAGCGACCAGTGACAGGTGGTGGCAGCAGAGGTGATCGTGATGCCACGCTCCTGCTCCTGCTCCATCCAGTCCATGGTGGCGGCGCCGTCGTGGACCTCACCGATCTTGTAGCTGACGCCGGTGTAGAAGAGGATCCGCTCGGTGGTGGTCGTCTTGCCCGCGTCGATGTGGGCCATGATCCCGATGTTGCGGACCTTGGCCAGGTCAAGTGAAGTGGTAGCCATAAGGCTTCAGTCTTCTCTCGGTCTCGATGTGGGTAGCGACTACCAGCGGTAGTGCGCGAAGGCCTTGTTGGACTCGGCCATCTTGTGGGTGTCCTCACGCTTCTTCACAGCGGCGCCGAGGCCGTTGGAGGCGTCGAGAAGCTCGTTGAGCAGACGCTCGGTCATGGTCTTCTCGCGACGGGCGCGGGAGTAACCGACCAGCCAGCGCAGCGCGAGCGTGTTGGCACGACCGGGCTTGACCTCGATCGGAACCTGGTACGTCGCACCACCGACACGGCGGGACTTGACCTCGAGGGTCGGCTTGATGTTCTCCAGCGCGCGCTTCAGCGTGATGATCGGGTCGTTGCCCGTCTTCTCACGCAGACCCTCCATGGCGCCGTAGACGATGCGCTCGGCGGTGGAGCGCTTGCCGTTCAGCAGCACCTTGTTGATGAGGGAGGTCACCAGAGGGGAACCGTAGACCGGGTCGATGATGACCGGGCGCTTCGGGGCGGGGCCCTTACGAGGCATTTCTACTTCTCCTTCTTGGCGCCGTAGCGGCTGCGGGCCTGCTTGCGGTTCTTGACACCCTGGGTGTCGAGGGAACCGCGGATGATCTTGTAACGAACACCAGGCAGGTCCTTCACACGGCCGCCGCGCACGAGCACGATGGAGTGCTCCTGCAGGTTGTGTCCCTCACCCGGAATGTAGGCCGTGACCTCGATGCCGCTGGTCAGACGCACACGCGCGACCTTACGCAGGGCCGAGTTCGGCTTCTTCGGGGTGGTCGTGAACACACGCGTGCAGACGCCACGACGCTGGGGCGAACCCTCGAGTGCGGGCGTCTTGTTCTTCTCGACCTTGTCCTGCCGGCCCTTCCGGACCAGCTGCTGGATCGTAGGCACTACTTCTCCGGTTTCTGTGTGCCGAATGGTGAAGCTAACCTGGAACGCCACCGACCCACGCGGTCGGGTGTGTCGAATGCTGCAGACCCCTCGCCGCAAGGCGGAAAGGGCGCAGATCGCGGTGGCCACTTACGGCTCCCCTTGCGGTCTGAAGGCACGCACGAGAGCCAGGGCACACCCCAGGCACAAGGTATGAGCGTACCTACCTCACGGACTTCGGTCAAAACAAATGCCGTGGTGCCCGACACGCCGGACTTCTCCCGATCCATTCTCGGGGCACTTCACACTTGGCGCAGCTTGTCACCGGTTCCGCGATGAAAGTCCCCGATTCGGTTCGCACCGCACACACTGGGTGATGACGTTGACCCATTGCGACGCGCCGGTCACGGTGCGTCGCGACGGGCTGGCCCGGGGGACGGGGGATGGACCATGGCGGCTGCGCCCTTGAGCGGGGACGAGAGCCTGGACGACCGGGTGCCGTTCCTGGCACGCCTGGAGAACGAGGACCGCTCCGCGCTGCTGTCCCTCGGCCACGAACTGTCCTTCACGCCCCGGACGGTGCTCCTGCGCCAGAGCGATCCCTCGTCGCACGTGCTGATCGTGACGCACGGCTGGACGAAGGTGACGGCGTCCGCCGCCAACGGCTACGAGGCGCTGCTCGCGCTGCGCGGCCCCGGCGACATCGTCGGGGAGTCCGCCGCGCTCACCGGCCGACCGCGCTCCGCGACGGTCACGGCCCTGGAACCGGTCCGCACGGTCGCGCTCGTACGCGAACACTTCCGGGACCTCCTCGCCCGCTCCCCCGCGGTCTCCTTCGCCCTCCTCGGCCTCACCTCGGACCGCACCCGCGCCGCCGACCGCCGCCGCCTGGAGTTCGCCTCCATGAGCGTCCGCGAGCGCTTCGCGGCGCTCCTGCTCGACCTGGCCCGCACGAACGGCCGGCGCACCGAGGAGGGCGTCGAACTCTCCGTCCCGCTGAGCAAACAGGAGCTGGCGGGCTCGGTGGGGGCGTCCCGGGAGATGGTCCAGCGCCTGCTGAAGGAACTCCGGGAGCGGGAAGCGGTGCTGACGGGCCGTCGGACGATGGTGATCCTGCGCATGGACGTCCTGCGGAGGATCGCCCGGCGATGAACCCCCAGCCCCTACGGGGACGCGCCGACGGCCCCGCCGGCGGCGCGCCGCCCGGCACCGGACTCCCCGACGGCCGGTACTCCCGTGACCGCGGAGCACTTATGTGCACACGGTCACACTTCGAGTGGGACATCCGTCCTCACACCCGTCCCACCGGTGACGCCACCCTGCTTGCCAGGCGAGGCACCCACCGAAAGGCGACCATGACCGACCCCGTGAGCCGGACGATCCTCCTGCTGGACATCGAGAAGTACAGCGACCGGGACGACGTGGAGCAGGCCTACCTGCGCCGGATGCTGTACGACATCACGGACCGCGCGCTGGAGAGCGCCGGCATCGACGAACGGCTGCGCCTGCGGGCGGACCGCGGCGACTCGGTGATGGAGCTGATCGACGCGGGCGCCTCCGTCACGGCCCTGCTGCGCACCCTGCTCGCCGAGGTGCCCGACCTGCTCCAGGCGGTCAACCGGACGGCGTCCAGCTCGGCCCAGATCCGGCTGCGCGGTGTCGTGGCCACCGGATACGTCGCCGTCGACGAGCACGACGGCTGGGTCGGCTCCGACCTCAACCACGCCTGCCGGCTCCTCGACGCCCACCTGCTGCGCGCCGCCCTGCGGGAGCGTCCGGACGACTTCGCCCTGTGCGTCTCCGAGGGCGTGCACGCCGGGATCGTGCGGCACGACCACCCGGGCGTCCCGGCGCAGGACTTCCACGCGGTGACGGTGGACAGCAAGAACGGACCCCTGCGGGCCTGGCTGCACGGCCCGGTCCCGCACTGGGCGAAGGGCCCCGGAAGCGGGGGAGCCCCGGCGCCGGACTGCTCGGGGGAGAGCCCGGCGCCGGGGGCGGACACCACCGGGCCCCGGGCGGAGCCGAAGGGAACGGCGGGAACGCCGGCGCCGCCCGGGAACGTCGTCTTCAATTTCAGCGGCGGCTCCCCCGCCTTCGGCGGCAGCCTCGTCGCGGGGGACCAGCACGGGGTGTCCGGCGGACAGGTCACCGGGGACGTCCACCTGGGCCGGAGCGGGGGTGGGCCCGCGTGACGGCACCCTCCCCCACCGACCGGGGCGGCCCCGACGAGGCGGCCCCGCCGTGGCCGCCGGGACCCCGCCCCGACACCGAGGCGGACACCGGCACGGGCGAGCCCGAGGAGGAGACCCAGGAGGCCAGGGCCGCACAGCGCGAACTCGTCGCGCACACCCCGGGATTCATCTTCGGCGAGGCCTCGTCCTTCGGCGGCAGCCTGGTCGCCGGGGCCCAGCACGGGGTGTCGGCGGGCGGCTCGGCCCGTGACGTGTTCCTGGGCGGCAAGACGGAGATCCACCACCACGGCACGGGCCCCGCGTCGGCGGCGTACGTCTCCGGCGAGATACCCCGGCAGCGGCTCGACGCGCTCGCCGCGGTCTTCGTCGAGAGCCCCTCCTTCGCCGCCGCCCTGGCCCGGCTGCGCGACGAACGCGTCCTCGTCCTCGCCGGCGCCCGCTCCACCGGCCGCCACTCCGCCGCGCTCATGCTCCTGCACCGCCTGGGCGTACCCGCCGTGCACGCGCTGTCCGCCGAGACCGGCCCGGCGAACCTGGGCACCCAGCTCCCGTCGCCCGCCGGCCACGTCCTGCGCGACCTGACGCTCAGCCGCAACCGCCCGCTGCGCGACACCCACCTGTACGCGGCCCGCGACCGGCTCGCGAAGACCGGCGGGTATCTGGTCGTGACCCTGGAGAACTCCCCGTTCCTGCTCGGGGTCACCCCCTCCGCCTGGGAACCCCCCGAGGCCGCCGCCGTGCTCCGCGCCCACCTCGCCGACCTGCGGAAGGAGCCCGCGGACATCCCCGGCCTGCTCGACCTCGCCCCGGTCCGCGACTTCCTCGCGCGCGGCGCCCACCGGCCCGCCGAGGCGGCCCGGTTCGCCGCCGAGGTCGCCCGCTACGACGGCGGCGAACAGGCGGCGGCCCGCCTCGCCGACTTCGGACACGCGGCCGTCGAACAACAGTGCCGCGAATGGCTCGGCGACCCCGAGACCACCCTGCGCGACAAGGCGTTCCTCATCTCGCTCGCCGTCTTCGACCAGGCGCCCTACGTGCTCGCCGCCGAACTCGCCGACAAGCTGTACGTGCACTTCCAGCGGCTCCAGCACCCCGAGCAGCCACCGGAGATCCCGGTGTTCGGACTACCCGCCGAGACCCGGCTGGAGCGGGCGCGCGCCGAGGGCGAGTTGCGCGACGAGGACACCGACTGGGGACCGGTCCCGCAGTTCACGGCCCGCTTCAAGAAGGAGAACACCCCCCGGGTGCTGCTCGGCGAGGTCTGGACGGGACACCCCTCGGCACGGCCCGCGCTGGTCGCCTGGCTCAAGGAGCTGGCCCGCGACGGCCGGCCGGTCGTCCGGACCCGGGCCGCCGCGGCCGCCGCGCTGCTGGCCCACGCCGACCTGCCCTCGGCGATGGCGCTGCTGATCGACGGCTGGGCGGTGTCCAAGGCCTTCGGACCCCGGATCACCGCCGCGAACACCCTCACGCTCGCCCAGCTCCTCGACGCGCCCGTCGTCCTGCGCCTGCTCACCCGGTGGTGCACGGACGGCCACTGGGCCCGCCGCTGGACCGCGATCCGCGCCTTCGGCCTGCTCACCCCGCTGCGCCCCGACCTCGCGGGCCCGGCGCTCAGCGCCCTCGCCGCCCGTGCCCGCGCCGGAGGCAGCGACAGGACCGAGTCGAAGAACCTGGTCGACTCCACGGCCCTGCTGCTCTCGGTGGGCGCGCGGCGCGGCGAGATGCTCTCCGAGCTGGTGCGCCTGCTCCACCACGACACGGCCTCGGTCCGGGCGCTCGCGCTGGCCGCGTTCGTGCGCTCCTGCGACAACGCGGAGGAGGGCGCGCTCGTCGAGTGGTACGCCGACACCGGCATGTACGAGACGGACTCGGCCCGGGACCTCGCCACCCTCTGGCGGACCGCGCTCGGCGACCGCGGGCACACCCGCGCCGCCCTGGCCGCCCTGCGCACCTGGGTACGGCTGGCCGAGCGCCGCCCGGACGTCGCCCAGGCCCTGGAACTGCTGCTGCCCGCGCTGGTCGTCACGGCGGACGACCGCAAGCGGCTGGGCCACGAACTGGCCGGCATGCCCGCCCCGGACGGCGGTGCCCGCTCGCCCGTGGCCGACCGGCTGCTCGGCCTCCTGATCCCCTCCACCCCAGATCCATCGAGAGATCCATCGAGGAGTTGAACCATGGCGGAGTTCCGCCGTCAGCCGGAGTGGCAGCAGGACGCCAACCGGCACACCATGCTCATCGACCCGGTGCTCACCGTGCGGCCCATGTCCCGCTTCGACCACACCGTCCGCCGCACGGTCACCGCGATCGACCACGCACTGGTCTTCGTCACCGCGAAGGGCACGTACGACGTCTACACACCGCCGCACCGGCCGAGCCGCTCGGACGCGGCCACCCGCCGCTACACCTCCGTCTACGAGGTGGACATGGGCAGCCACCCCGTCCAGCTCGCGCTGGAGATGCCGAGCGACGACGACGCGTTCTCCTTCGGCGCCACGGCCGACCTGACCTGGCGCGTCGCGGACCCGATCGCGTACGTGGCGAGCGGCGAGCGTGACGTGCCGACGCGGCTCACCCGTGAACTGCACCAGCTCGCGCGGCCGGTGAGCCGCGCCTTCTCCATCGAGGACAGCCCGGCCGCCGAGCGCGCCGTCCAGCGGGCCGTGGACGAGGGCGGTTTCGCCACGGGCATCGGACTCGCCGTGACCTGTGCCGTGCGGCTGCGGCTGGACGACGAGGCCATCGCGCACCGGCGCCGACGCCGGAACCTGCGCTACGAGTCCGACATGCTCGACCCCGAGCACGAGTACCGGCTGCGGGCGGCCCGGCAGCAGCACGAGCTGGAGATGCTGCGCCGGCAGCAGGAGCACCAGCTGATCGCCGAGAAGATCGGCTTCTACCAGTACCACCTCCAGCACGGAGGCGTCGCCGCCTGGGCCCTGCACCTGTCCCAGCACCCCGAGGACACCAAGATGGTCGTCGGGTCCATCCAGAAGGACCAGCTGGCCATCATCAGGGGCCAGCTGCAGGTCCTCGCCGGGGACAGCCTGGAGGACTTCCAGAAGGCGGAGTCGGCGCGCTCGACCCTGCGCGCCGTGGACGAGCTGATCCAGCAGCAGACGCCTCCGGCGCAGGGGGCGCTGCCCGCCGGAGCGACACCCGGACAGCCGCCGGCACCGCCCCAGCCGCCGTACCCGGGCCAGTCCCCGTACCCGGGCCCGTCGCCCCAGCCGCCGTACGCCGGACAGCCTCCGTACGGGGGCGGCCCGCCCTCGTACGCCGGGCAGTCCCCGGCCCCGTACGCGGGCGGTCCGCCGCCGTACGCGGAAGGTCAGCCGCCGTACGCGGGACAGCACCCGTCCTCGGACGGACAGCCTCCCTACGCGGGAGGCCGGCCGCCGTACGCCGGACAGCCCCCGTACGCCGGTGGTGCGGACGCCGGGTCCCCCGTGGTGCCGGGACCGGCCCCGGCCGTGCCTCCCCTGCCCGGCCGCCCCGACGACACACGAGCCGCCCTGCCGCCGGACGCGACCTCGGAGGACGGGCCCGCCTGACCACGCCCGCCGAGGCGCCGTCGGCCGCGCCGACCACCGGCTGACGTCCCCGCACAGCCACCAGCCACACCGAAGGAGCCGTCATGTCCCAGCCTCCGGGCCCGCCCCACGAGCCCGCCTACCCGGGAACCCCGTATCCGGGAACCGCGCCCCCGCCGCCCGAGTACCCAGGGGCCTCCGCTCCCCCGCCGCAGTACCCCGGCGGACCGGAGCCCCAGTACCCCGGAGCGGGAGGCCCCGCGCCCCAGTACCCGGGCGGTCCCTACCCGGGAGGCCCCTACCCGGGAGGCCCAGGCGGACCGGGCCCGCGGTACCCGGGGACGGCGGCCGCGAGCCCGGCGCCGCCCCAGTACCCCGGAGCCGGAAGCCCCGCGCCCCACTACCCGGGCGGTCCCTACCCGGGAGGCCCGGGCCCCGGCGGACCAGGACCCCAGTACCCCGGCGCCCCCGGCCCCGGCGGACCGGCACCCCAGTACCCCGGAGTCGGCGGAGTCGGCGGGCCGGGACCTCAGTACCCGGGCCCGGGGGCCGAGCCCCGGTTCGCGGGGCAGCAGCCGGAGCCGAAGCCGTTCATCCCCCGGCCCGCCGTCGCGCCCGACGACCTCGACTACCGCCACCAGGGCTCACGCGTCCACCTGGCGAGCCACCAGCGCGGCGCCGACGCCACCGCCATCGGACAGCTGGCCACACAGGTCCCGGGCGCCCTGGTGAGCCTCGCCGTGGTGTCGGCCTTCGCCCTGGGGCTGCTCGGCACGGTCCTGGGCTGGGTGGTCGTCGTGGCCTGGCTGGCCTCCGGCGCGCTCGTCTTCCACCGGCCCACCGAACTCCGCTTCGCCCGGCACGTGCTCAAACTGCGGGAGCCGCTGGCCGAGGAACGCGCCCGGCTGGAGCCGATCTGGCGCGAGGTCACGGCCCGCGCCGGCATCGCGGCCGACACCTACGAGCTGATGATCGAGAACAGCGAGGACCTGAACGCGGTCGCCGCCGCCGGCCACGTCGTCGGCGTCACCACCTACTCCCTCAACAAGATCCCCAGCAGCAACCTCGCCGCCGTGCTCGCCCACGAACTCGGCCACCACACCGGCGGCCACGCCTGGGCCGGCCTCCTCGGCTACTGGTACTCGCTGCCCGGCAGGCTCGCCTGGGCCTTCACCCGCGCTCTGGCCAGGATCGCGCTCGCCGTCGCCGGGGTCTTCTCCGCGGCCGCGACCGGGCTGCTCATCCTCTTCATGGGCATGTTCGTCGTCGCCGGGTTCCTCGTCGCCTGGTACATCACGGTCCCCCTCGTCGTCGCCCCCTACCTCCTCGCCTGGGCGGGCCGCCTCGGCGAACTGCGCGCCGACCAGCAGGCCGCGGCCCTCGGCTTCGCGCCCGAGATGGCCGAGGTCCTGCACCATTTCCAGGCCGAGGAGGACGCGGCGAAGTCGGCCGCCGCCGCCCGGGGCAAGAAGCTCCAGGAGCCCACCGGCCTCGCCAGGCTGCTGTCCACCCACCCCGACAACCACACCCGGCTGCGCGCCCTGGAGCCGTACCTCCAGCTCGCGCGCTGATCCCGGGAACGCCGAAGGGCGGTCACCCCCGGTGGGGATGACCGCCCTTCGTACTAGCTAGCGCCTATCGGCAGCCGCTCACTGGTTGTACGGACCGTAGTCGTAGTCCTCCAGCGGGACGGCCTGGCCGGAGCCCGTGCCGAACGGCGAGTAGTCGATGTCGTCGTAGCCGACGGCCGAGTACATCGCGGCCTTGGCCTCCTCGGTCGGCTCGACCCGGATGTTGCGGTAGCGGGACAGACCCGTACCGGCCGGGATGAGCTTACCGATGATGACGTTCTCCTTGAGGCCGATGAGGCTGTCGGACTTGGCGTTGATCGCCGCGTCCGTCAGAACTCGGGTCGTCTCCTGGAAGGAGGCGGCCGACAGCCAGGACTCCGTCGCCAGCGAGGCCTTGGTGATACCCATCAGCTGCGGACGGCCGGAGGCGGGGTGACCGCCCTCGGTGACCACACGACGGTTCTCGGTCTCGAACTTCGAGCGCTCGACCAGCTCGCCGGGCAGCAGCTCCGCGTCGCCCGACTCGATGATCGTCACACGGCGCAGCATCTGCCGGATGATGATCTCGATGTGCTTGTCGTGGATCGACACACCCTGCGAGTTGTAGACCTTCTGGACCTCGCCGACCAGGTGGACCTGGACGGCACGCTGGCCCAGGATGCGCAGCACGTCGTGCGGGTTGGTGGCACCCACGGTGAGCTTCTGGCCCACCTCGACGTGCTCGCCCTCGGACACCAGGAGACGGGCGCGCTTCGAGATCGGGAACGCCGTCTCGTCGCTGCCGTCGTCCGGGGTGACGACGATCTTCTTGGTCTTCTCGGTCTCCTCGATCCGCACGCGGCCGGAGGCCTCGGAGATCGGGGCGACGCCCTTCGGGGTACGGGCCTCGAAGAGCTCGACGACACGGGGCAGACCCTGGGTGATGTCGTCACCGGCCACACCACCGGTGTGGAAGGTACGCATCGTCAGCTGGGTACCGGGCTCACCGATGGACTGGGCGGCGATGATGCCGACCGCCTCACCGATGTCGACCAGCTTGCCGGTGGCCAGCGAGCGGCCGTAGCACATGGCGCAGGTGCCGACGGCGGACTCACAGGTCAGGACCGAGCGGGTCTTGACCTCCTCGATGCCGTGCTTGACGAGCTCGTCGATGAGGACGTCGCCGAGGTCGGTGTTGGCCGGGGCCAGCACCTTGCCGTCGACGGTGATGTCCTCGGCCAGCGCACGTGCGTACACGCTGGTCTCGACGTTCTCCGTCTTGCGCAGCACGCCGTCCTCGCCGCGCTCGGCGATGGCCAGACGCAGACCGCGGTCGGTGCCGCAGTCCTCCTCGCGGATGATGACGTCCTGCGAGACGTCCACCAGACGACGGGTGAGGTAACCCGAGTCGGCGGTACGCAGGGCGGTGTCGGCCAGACCCTTACGGGCACCGTGCGTGGAGATGAAGTACTCCAGCACGGACAGGCCCTCACGGAACGAGGCCTTGATGGGACGCGGGATGGTCTCGTTCTTGGCGTTCGACACCAGACCACGCATACCGGCGATCTGACGCATCTGCATCATGTTGCCTCGGGCGCCCGAGTTCACCATCATCGAGACCGGGTTGGTCTTCGGGAAGTTCTCGTTCATCGCCTCGGCGACCTCGTTGGTCGCCTTGGTCCAGATCGCGATGAGCTCCTGAGTGCGCTCTTCCTTGGTGATCAGACCACGCTCGTACTGCTTCTGGACCTTCTCGTCCAGGTCCTCGTAGCCCTTGACGATCCCGCGCTTGGCGTCGGGAACGACGATGTCGGAGATGGCCACGGTGACACCGGAACGGGTCGCCCAGTAGAAGCCCGCGGACTTCAGGTTGTCGAGCGTCGCCGCCACGATGACCTTGGGGTAACGCTCGGCGAGGTCGTTGACGATCTCGGAGAGCTGCTTCTTGCCCACCTCGTAGTCCACGAACGGGTAGTCCTCGGGCAGCAGCTCGTTGAAGAGCGCGCGGCCCAGGGTCGTCCGCAGGCGGAAGGTGTCACCCTGCTGCCACTCCGGCTCGCCCTCCTCCTGCGCCGGCGGGGTCCAGCCGCGCGGCGGGATGGTGCCCACCGGGAAGCGGATGTCCACGCGCGACTGCAGCGAGAGCTCGCCGGCGTCGAACGCCATGATCGCCTCGGCCACGGACGCGAAGGAGCGCTCCTCGCCCTTGACGTTGCGCAGCTCGCCGTCGGTGGTCAGGAAGAACAGACCGAGGACCATGTCCTGGGTCGGCATCGTGACCGGGCGGCCGTCGGCGGGCTTGAGGATGTTGTTCGAGGACAGCATCAGGATGCGGGCCTCGGCCTGCGCCTCCGCGGAGAGCGGCAGGTGCACGGCCATCTGGTCACCGTCGAAGTCCGCGTTGAACGCGGTGCAGACGAGCGGGTGGATCTGGATGGCCTTGCCCTCGACGAGCTGCGGCTCGAAGGCCTGGATGCCGAGGCGGTGCAGCGTGGGCGCACGGTTCAGCAGGACCGGGTGCTCGGCGATGACCTCTTCGAGGACGTCGTACACGACCGTGCGGCCGCGCTCGACCATCCGCTTGGCGCTCTTGATGTTCTGCGCGTGGTTCAGGTCGACCAGGCGCTTCATCACGAACGGCTTGAAGAGCTCCAGCGCCATGGCCTTGGGCAGACCGCACTGGTGCAGCTTCAGCTGCGGACCGACGACGATGACGGAACGCGCGGAGTAGTCCACGCGCTTGCCGAGCAGGTTCTGACGGAATCGACCCTGCTTGCCCTTGAGCATGTCGGACAGCGACTTCAGCGGACGGTTGCCGGGGCCCGTGACCGGGCGACCACGACGGCCGTTGTCGAAGAGCGCGTCGACGGCCTCCTGGAGCATGCGCTTCTCGTTGTTCACGATGATCTCGGGCGCGCCGAGGTCGAGAAGCCGCTTCAGGCGGTTGTTGCGGTTGATCACGCGGCGGTACAGGTCGTTCAGGTCGGAGGTCGCGAAGCGGCCACCGTCCAGCTGCACCATCGGACGCAGGTCCGGCGGGATGACCGGCACGCAGTCGAGCACCATGCCCTTGGGGCTGTTGCTGGTCTGCAGGAACGCGGAGACGACCTTGAGGCGCTTGAGCGCGCGGGTCTTCTTCTGGCCCTTGCCGGTGCGGATGATCTCGCGGAGGCGCTCGGCCTCCTCGTCGAGGTCGAAGGACTCCAGGCGCTTCTGCAGCGCCGCGGCACCCATCGAACCGTCGAAGTACGTGCCGAAGCGGTCACGCAGCTCGCGGTAGAGGAGCTCGTCGCCCTCCAGGTCCTGGACCTTGAGGTTCTTGAAGCGGGTCCACACCTCGTCGAGACGGTCGATCTCGCGCTGCGCGCGGTCGCGCAGCTGCTTCATCTCGCGCTCGGCGCCCTCGCGCACCTTGCGGCGCACGTCGGCCTTGGCGCCCTCGGCCTCCAGCTCGGCCAGGTCGGTCTCGAGCTTCTTGGCGCGGGCTTCGAGGTCGGCGTCGCGACGGTTCTCGACCTGCTGGCGCTCGACGGAGACGTGGGCCTCCAGCGAGGGCAGGTCGCGCGTGCGGCGCTCGTCGTCGACGTACGTGATCATGTACGCGGCGAAGTAGATGACCTTCTCGAGGTCCTTCGGGGCGAGGTCGAGCAGGTAGCCCAGACGCGACGGAACGCCCTTGAAGTACCAGATGTGGGTGACGGGAGCGGCCAGCTCGATGTGGCCCATCCGCTCACGGCGCACCTTGGCGCGAGTGACCTCGACGCCACAGCGCTCACAGATGATGCCCTTGAAGCGGACGCGCTTGTACTTGCCGCAGTAGCACTCCCAGTCCCGGGTCGGACCGAAGATCTTCTCGCAGAAGAGTCCGTCCTTTTCGGGCTTGAGGGTGCGGTAGTTGATGGTCTCGGGCTTCTTGACCTCGCCGTGGCTCCACTGACGGATGTCGTCAGCGGTGGCCAGACCGATCCGGAGCTCATCGAAGAAGTTGACGTCGAGCACTATGCGTCAATCCCTCTCAGGGTTGTAAGTCTTAGGGGTCTGATACGGGGGTCCTGGGGCCGGCGGGCCTCCGTCACCTTTTCCACAGGTGGCCGAAGGCCCGCCGGACTCCCGTCAGACCTCTTCGACGCTGCTCGGCTCGCGCCGGGACAGGTCGATGCCGAGCTCCTCCGCCGCGCGGAAGACGTCCTCGTCGGTGTCACGCATTTCGATGGACATACCGTCGCTGGACAGCACCTCCACGTTGAGGCAGAGGGACTGCATCTCCTTGATGAGCACCTTGAAGGACTCGGGGATGCCGGGCTCGGGGATGTTCTCGCCCTTGACGATGGCCTCGTAGACCTTCACGCGGCCGGTCACGTCGTCGGACTTGATCGTCAGCAGCTCCTGGAGGGCGTAAGCGGCGCCGTACGCCTCCAGCGCCCACACCTCCATCTCACCGAAGCGCTGGCCACCGAACTGAGCCTTACCACCCAGCGGCTGCTGGGTGATCATCGAGTACGGACCGGTCGAGCGGGCGTGCAGCTTGTCGTCGACCAGGTGGTGCAGCTTGAGGATGTACATGTACCCGACCGAGATCGGGTCCGGGAACGGCTCGCCGGAGCGGCCGTCGAACAGCCTCGCCTTGCCGGACGGGAGGACCAGGCGGTCACCGTCGCGGTTGGGCAGGGTGTGCTCGAACAGACCCGCGAGCTCGTCCTCGCGCGCACCGTCGAAGACCGGGGTGGCGACGTTCGTCCGCGGCGGGACCTGGTCGGCACCGATGGCCTGGAGGCGCTTCGCCCAGTCGTCCGCGAGGCCGGAGACGTCCCAGCCGCGGCTGGCGAGCCAGCCGAGGTGGATCTCCAGGACCTGTCCCGGGTTCATTCGGGACGGGACACCGAGCGGGTTGAGGATGATGTCGACCGGGGTGCCGTCCTCCAGGAACGGCATGTCCTCGATCGGCAGGATCTTCGAGATGACACCCTTGTTGCCGTGGCGGCCGGCGAGCTTGTCACCGTCCGTGATCTTGCGCTTCTGCGCCACGTAGACACGAACCAGCTGGTTCACGCCCGGCGGCAGCTCGTCGCCCTCCTCACGGTCGAAGACGCGGACGCCGATGACCTTGCCGATCTCGCCGTGCGGGACCTTCAGGGAGGTGTCGCGGACCTCGCGGGCCTTCTCACCGAAGATCGCGCGCAGCAGGCGCTCCTCCGGCGTCAGCTCGGTCTCACCCTTGGGCGTGACCTTGCCGACGAGGATGTCGCCGGCGACGACCTCGGCACCGATACGGATGATGCCGCGCTCGTCGAGGTCGGCGAGGACCTCCTCGGAGACGTTCGGGATGTCCCGGGTGATCTCCTCGGGGCCGAGCTTGGTGTCACGGGCGTCGACCTCGTGCTCCTCGATGTGGATCGAGGAGAGGACGTCGTCCTGCACGAGGCGCTGCGACAGGATGATCGCGTCCTCGTAGTTGTGACCCTCCCACGGCATGAACGCCACGAGCAGGTTCTTGCCGAGGGCCATCTCGCCGTCCTCGGTCGCGGGACCGTCGGCCAGGACCTGGCCCTCGATCACGCGGGCGCCCTCGTCCACGACAACCTTCTGGTTGACGGAGGTGCCCTGGTTCGACCGGGAGAACTTGTGCAGGCGGTACGTGGTGTACGTGCCGTCGTCGTTGGCGGTGGTGATGTAGTCCGCGGAGACCTCCTGGACCACACCGTCCTTCTCCGACTTCAGGACGTCACCGGCGTCGACCGCGCAGCGGTACTCCATGCCGGTGCCGACCAGCGGCGCCTCGGACTTGATGAGGGGCACGGCCTGGCGCATCATGTTCGCGCCCATGAGGGCACGGTTGGCGTCGTCGTGCTCCAGGAACGGGATCATCGCGGTCGCGACCGACACCATCTGGCGCGGGGAGACGTCCATGTAGTCGACGTCGTCGCCGGCGACGTAGTCGACCTCGCCGCCACGACGGCGGACCAGGACGCGGGACTCCTCGAAGCGGAGCTCGTCCGTCAGCGGCGCGTTGGCCTGCGCGATGACGAAGCGGTCCTCCTCGTCGGCCGTGAGGTAGTCGACCTCGTCGGTGACGACACCGTCGGTGACCCGGCGGTAGGGCGTCTCGACGAAACCGAACGCGTTCACGCGGCCGTAGGAGGCGAGCGAGCCGATCAGACCGATGTTCGGGCCTTCGGGGGTCTCGATCGGGCACATGCGGCCGTAGTGCGACGGGTGCACGTCACGGACCTCGAAGCCGGCCCGCTCACGGGAGAGACCACCCGGGCCAAGGGCCGACAGGCGGCGCTTGTGGGTGAGACCCGACAGCGGGTTGTTCTGGTCCATGAACTGCGACAGCTGGCTGGTGCCGAAGAACTCCTTGATGGAGGCGACGACCGGCCGGATGTTGATCAGCGTCTGCGGCGTGATCGCCTCGACGTCCTGGGTCGTCATGCGCTCGCGCACGACGCGCTCCATACGAGCCAGACCCGTGCGGACCTGGTTCTGGATGAGCTCGCCGACGTTGCGCAGACGACGGTTGCCGAAGTGGTCGATGTCGTCGGTCTCGACGACGATCGACGTGCCGTTGTCGCCGACGGTCTCGGTCTCACCGGCGTGCAGCTTCACCAGGTACTTGATCGACGAGATGATGTCCTCGACGGTCAGGATGCCGGCGTCGAGCGGGGCGTCGCCGCCCAGCTTCTTGTTGACCTTGTACCGGCCGACCTTGGCGAGGTCGTAGCGCTTCGGGTTGAAGTAGAGGTTCTCCAGAAGCGTCTGCGCGGCCTCGCGGGTCGGCGGCTCGCCCGGACGCAGCTTGCGGTAGATGTCCAGCAGCGCGTCGTCCTGGCCCTGGGTGTGGTCCTTCTCCAGGGTGGCGCGCATGGACTCGTACTCGCCGAACTCCTCGAGGATCTGCTCGGTGGTCCAGCCGAGGGCCTTCAGGAGGACGGTGACGGACTGCTTGCGCTTGCGGTCGATGCGGACACCGACCATGTCGCGCTTGTCGATCTCCATCTCCAGCCAGGCACCCCGGGAGGGGATGACCTTGGCCGAGAAGATGTCCTTGTCGGACGTCTTGTCGATGGAGGAGTCGAAGTAGACACCCGGCGAGCGGACCAGCTGCGACACGACGACACGCTCGGTGCCGTTGATGACGAAGGTGCCCTTGTTGGTCATGAGCGGGAAGTCGCCCATGAAGACCGTCTGGGACTTGATCTCGCCGGTCTCGTTGTTGGTGAACTCGGCGGTGACGAAGAGCGGGGCCGCGTACGTGAAGTCGCGGTCCTTGCACTCGTCGATGGAGTTCTTCGGCGGCTCGAAGCGGTGGTCGCGGAACGTCAGGGACATCGACCCGCTGAAGTCCTCGATCGGGGAGATCTCCTCGAAGATCTCCTCCAGACCGGACTTGGTGGGGACGTCCTGTCCGTTGTCCAGAGCCGCCTCGACACGAGCCTTCCACGCGTCGTTGCCGAGCAGCCAGTCGAAGCTCTCGGTCTGCAGCGCAAGAAGGTTCGGAACCTCGAGGGGCTCCTTGATCTTTGCAAAGGAGATGCGCAGCGGGGCGGTGCTGGCGCCGTTGTTCGTATTCGCGGTCGAGGCAGTGCGCGAGGCGGCCAAGAGGGGGTCCTTCCGAGGGCTCGGACTCACTACGCGCGTACCGGTCCCATGTCCGACCTGGCGCCGAACCGGTCCCCGTCCGGCCGTATAAGGCCAGGTCAGAGATGGTCCAACAGTCGATGCTCGAACACGGGCATGCCCCTGGTGACGGGCAGGAGGCAGCTAACAGGCAGCGCAAAGGGTCAGTGTAGCCACTAGGCCCACTGATGTCCAGTCCCTGTTTTTTGAGACCTTCACTGCTCTCAACACCTGCGGCAAGCCACGCCCTCAATGCACATCGATACTGCCCTCTTCGTCGGCGATCCATGCCTCGGATACGGATCGTTGTGACGACGCGTCCTGAGAATTGCGCGCTGCGTGCGGTTCGTCAAGGCCCCCCATGCCCAAAGCAAGTGCCGCGATCGTCACGTGCGGCTCGTCTTGCAACCCGTCCCTCTGCCTGTCACGGGGCGGCCGGAGGCACAACGAAGATCACCATACTCGTCGCGGCCCACAGCGCAAGGCTGCCGCTTCAGAGACCCCCTGGAACGCCGAAGAGCGACCACCCAACTGGGTGATCGCTCTTCGGTGCTTCAGCGTTACAGCGCTACGAGAGCGGCTGTGACAGCCTCACAGGAGTCCTCGGGGGACTCGCCGGGTTTACTTGACCTCGACGGAGGCGCCGGCGCCCTTGAGGGACTCGGCAGCCTTCTCGGCGGCCTCCTTGGCGACCTTCTCGAGGACGGGCTTCGGAGCGCCGTCGACGAGGTCCTTGGCCTCCTTCAGACCCAGGGAGGTGAGCTCGCGCACGACCTTGATGACCTGGATCTTCTTCTCGCCGGCACCCGTGAGGATGACGTCGAACTCGTCCTGCTCCTCGACGGCCTCGGCGGGGGCACCGGTGGCGGCGGGGCCGGCAACGGCGACCGCAGCGGCGGCGGTGACGTCGAACTTCTCCTCGAAGGCCTTCACGAACTCGGCGAGCTCGATGAGGGTGAGGTTCTCGAACTGCTCGAGCAGCTCTTCCTGGGACAGCTTCGCCATGATGGCGTCCTTCCACTAATTCGGCAGGTGCCGGATGTACGGGTGAGGCGGGCGTACGTTCGGCCCGCTACGACCGTCGCCTCAGGCGGCGGTCAATGCGCGAGCCGAATTACTCGGCACCGCCCTGCTCGGCCTGCTTGACACGAAGCGCCTCCGCGGTGCGGACGAACTTCGAGGGCAGGGCCTGGAAGAGGCGAGCAGTCTGCGTCTGCTTGCCCTTGAAGGCACCCGCCAGCTTGGCGAGCAGAACCTCGCGGGACTCGAGGTCCGCAAGCTTCTTGATCTCGTCGGCGGACAGCGCCTTGCCGTCAAGGACACCGCCCTTGATGACGAGGTTCGGGTTGTCCTTGGCGAAGTCACGAAGACCCTTCGCCGACACCACCGGGTCACCGGTGATGAAGGCGACCGCCGTCGGACCGTTGAACAGGTCGTCGAGCGTGGAGATCCCGGCCTCGTTGGCCGCGATCTTGGTCAGCGTGTTCTTCACCACGGCGTACTGGGCGTCTTCACCGAGCGAACGACGCAGCGTCTTGAGCTGCGCCACGGTGAGACCCCGGTACTCGGTCAGCACGGCGGCGTTCGAGCTGCGGAACTGGTCCGCGAGCTCGGCTACCGCGGCAGCCTTGTCGGGCCTTGCCATAAGCGTGGCCTCCTTCCGGGTGATGAGGACCGCTCAGAAGGGGCCGACACAACAAAACGCCCCGGCGCAGGCGCACGGGGCGTAGCTCGACCGGATTCCTCCGCACGCTGGGCGTACGGACTCCGGGAACACATCCACGATCACCTGCGCGGGTCGTCCGCAGTTCAGCGGATCCTTCGGTCACCACGCCCTCTTGCGAGCGCGAGGCAACGACCAGCGGTCTTTGGCTTCTCGAGGAGAGTACGTGAAGGGGACGGCGTCAAGCAAATCCGGCCGAACGGCCCGGCCGGCGGCCGCGTTTCGCGGCCGTCGCCGACCGCGTCCGGCGGACCCGGCGGCGCGGATCAGCCCTCCTGGGCACCCTTCATCATCTCGGCGAGGTCGACGGTGTCCTTGGCCGGCGGGGCGGTCACGGACACGGGCTCGTTGAAGTCCAGGAAGGTGATGGTCATGTCGAGCGGGCCCTTGTCGGCGGTCCCGCGCATGCGGAACTGCTTGGTGTGGTCCTCGCCGTCGATCCACATGTCCATCGTGAGCGAGTCGACGCCCATCTTCGTGTACTGCTCCAGGGCCTTCTCCCGCTTCTCCCGCGTGGCCTTGTCCCGGCTCTTGAGCGACTTGCGGAACTCGTCGAGCGGGACCGTTCCCTTGTAGTGCGTGGTCTTCACGCCGTCGACGGTCTCGGTCCCGACCTTCTTCAGGTCCTTGGAGCCGGTGAGGAAGGTGGACTCGGTGGCCGGGTTCTTGTCGGCCTGCCCGCCGCCGAGCTGACCCGCGTTCAGCTCCTTGTCCTTGCCCAGGGCGGACAGGTCGAACTTCATCCAGCTCTTGCCGTCCATCTCCTTGGCGGCCGCGGCACCCCCGCCGATGTACATGGCGTTGTCCACGAGACGGATCTCGACCGGACCGTCGGTGCCCTGGTCCTCGGCGGTCATCTTCATGCTCATGGCCAGCGGCTTCATGCTCATCGCCGCCTCGCCGCTGACACGGCCCTGCTCCGGAACCTTGCCGGTCATCCGGTAGTGGAGCGAGGTGATGTCCTCGGTCTTCTTCGCCGCCTTCGCCACGGCCGCGGCGGGCGTGAGCGCGGGCGACTCCTCCGCGGTGCCCTTCGAACAGCCCACCGCGCCCCCGCCGAGGGCCAGGGCCGCGAGTGCCGCTCCGGTCGCCCGGCGCCGTACCGGGATGCTCACAGAAAGCTTCAAGGTTCCCCCCAAGGAACAGTTGAACGATTCACAGATTCGGCGTGAGCGTAGCCCAGGAAATCCGGACGATCACCTGGGTTTTCACGCAACTCCGTTGTGCCCGAAGGATTTTGGGAAGGCACCGCAAGATCCGGGACGGGCGGGGAGCGGAATTCAGGAGCCGGTGCCGAAGCCGGTCGCGCCGTCGCCGCTGCCCGGCGTCACGCCCTGCTTCGTCAGGAGGTCCTTGAAGTCCTCGGTGTCGGAGGCCGGGGGCGCGACGGCGGAGACCTTCACCCCGTAGTCGCTGTAGTACGTCGTGGAGGACAGCGTGCCGCTCGCCATCTCGGCCTTGGAGACGGCCTTGACCAGCAGGTCGTCGGCGTCGACCCAGATGTCCACGTCCTCGGTCGTGATGCCGGCCTGGGTGAACTGCTTCTTCATGTCGGAGAGTTGACCCGCGGTGAGGTGGGAGCTCCGGGCCGCGAGGTCGCTCACGTCCACCGTGCCCGCGTAGTGCGTGGCCTTCTTGCCGCGGACCGTCTCCTCGCCGACCTTCTCGACGTCGCCGGACGCCAGCAGGAGCTTCACCGACTGGTTCGGCGAGCTGTTCTGCATCTGGTCCTTCAGGAGCGCGCCGGAGCCGCCCCCGAGCTTCGCCAGGTCGTCGTACCCGTACCGGATCCAGTGCCTGCCGCCCGCCTGCTCGGCGAAGGCGTCGCCCATCTTCGCGTAGTAGGCGTCGGACAGATAGCGGGCCTCCATGGAGTCGCTGCCCATCCGGCGCATCGTGTCGGCCATCGTGCCGCCGGTGTACGTGATCGTCATGTTGCCGCTGAAGCCGTCGTCCCAGGCCATGACGCCGCGCGACTCCATGGACATCAGCGTGCCCATGGCCGTCGTGGACTCGATCCTCGCGGAGTCGGCGCCGTCGGTCGACCTCTCCGCGGAGCGCAGGGCCGCGATCGGGCTGACGCGCGTGACGCTCTTGCGGTCGGCCTTGCCGTCCTTGCCCGAACTCCCCGAGGAGTCCGAGGAGTTGCAGGCCGCGACCCCCGCCAGCGCCGTCGTCAGCGCGATCGAGACACTCACACGGCGCACGATGGTGCTCTTCATTCGTCCCACCCTTATGCGATCTCTGTGCACCGCACGCTAACGCGGCCCACTGACACTCGTACCCGGATCCCGGCCGGGGCGTTCGCCCCGTAAAGGCCGGGAAAGGTCCTCGAACATGAGGACGGGCCCCGCACCTCGAAAGGTTGCGGGGCCCGTTCAGATACGCGTGCGCGACGCGGTCACCGGGGTGAGCGGAGGGCTCAGACGGCGGCCGGGTCCTCCTCGACGAGGAGGTTGCGGGTGCGGTTGGGGTCGACAGGAATGCCGGGGCCGATCGTGGTGCTGATCGCGGCCTTCTTGACGTAGCGGCCCTTGGCGGCCGACGGCTTCAGACGGAGGATCTCGTCGAGCGCCGCACCGTAGTTCTCCACCAGCTTGGCGTCGTCGAAGGACACCTTGCCGATGATGAAGTGCAGGTTCGAGTGCTTGTCGACGCGGAACTCGATCTTGCCGCCCTTGATCTCGGTGACGGCCTTGGCGACGTCGGGGGTCACGGTGCCGGTCTTGGGGTTCGGCATGAGACCACGGGGACCGAGCACGCGGCCGAGGCGGCCGACCTTGCCCATGAGGTCCGGGGTGGCGACGACGGCGTCGAAGTCCAGACGGCCCTTCGCGACCTCGTCGATCAGTTCGTCGGAGCCGACGATGTCGGCGCCCGCGGCCTCCGCGGCCGCAGCACGGTCACCGGTCGCGAAGACCAGGACCCGGGCGGTCTTGCCGGTGCCGTGCGGCAGGTTCACGGTGCCACGGACCATCTGGTCGGCCTTGCGCGGGTCGACACCCAGGCGGAAGGCGACCTCGACGGTGCCGTCGAACTTCGAGGTGGAGGTCTCCTTGGCGAGACGGACGGCCTCGAGCGGGGCGTAGAGCTTGTCCCGGTCGACCTTGGCGTCCGCAGCCCGGAGGGACTTGCTGCGCTTGCTCACTACTGCTCCTGATGTGTTCTGAGGAGTCGTGGTACGGGCCGAGCAGGCCCCGCCACGTGCGGCCGAGGCCGCATGGTTCCTACGAAGGTGGGTGTCAGCCCTCGACCGTGATGCCCATGGAACGGGCGGTGCCGGCGATGATCTTCGCGGCGGCGTCCAGGTCGTTGGCGTTGAGGTCGGGCATCTTGGTCGTGGCGATCTCGCGGACCTGCGCCTCGGTGATCTTGGCGACCTTGGTCTTGTGCGGCTCGCCGGAGCCCTTCTCGACACCCGCGGCCTTGAGGATCATCTTGGCGGCCGGCGGAGTCTTGGTCACGAAGGTGAAGGAACGGTCCTCGTAGACCGTGATCTCCACCGGGATGACCCAGCCACGCTGCGACTCGGTCGCCGCGTTGTAGGCCTTGCAGAACTCCATGATGTTGACGCCGTGCTGACCGAGCGCGGGGCCGACCGGCGGGGCCGGGTTCGCCGCACCGGCGTTGATCTGGAGCTTGATGAGCCCCGTGACCTTCTTCTTCTTGGGAGGCATTCCGGGTCCTCTTTCGTTTTCGCCTTCCTACGTCCGAGTCGCCCCGGACGGCTGCCCACAACCGAGGAAATGATCCGGATGGAGGCATACCGCACAACGATAACGGGTATCTGCGCGCGGCTAAAAACCGAGCAGGTCAGACCGGCTGTGACAGCCCGTCTGACCTGATCGGAAGACGTACGTCCAGAAGGTGCTAGTTCTTCTGGATCTGGTCGAAGGAAAGCTCGACCGGGGTCTCGCGGCCGAAGATCTCGACGAGGCCCTTGACCTTCTTCGAGTCGGCGTTGATCTCGTTGATGGTGGCCTGCAGCGTGGCGAACGGGCCGTCGGTGACGGTGACCGAGTCGCCGACCTCGAAGTCCAGCACCTGGACCTCGACCTTGCGCTGCGGAGCGGGCTTGCCCTCGGCCTCGGCGGCCTCGCGGGCGGCCTTCTCCTCGGCCTCCGGGGCGAGCATCTTGACGATCTCGTCCAGGGTCAGCGGGTACGGGTCGTAGGCGTTGCCCACGAAGCCGGTGACGCCGGGGGTGTTGCGGACGACGCCCCAGGACTCGTTCGTCAGGTCCATGCGGACCAGGACGTAGCCCGGGAGCTTGTTCTGCTTGATCGTCTTGCGCTCGCCGTTCTTGATCTGCGCGACCTCTTCCTGCGGCACCTCGGCCTGGAAGATGAAGTCCTCGACGTTCAGCGAGACGGCGCGCTGTTCGAGGTTGGTCTTCACGCGGTTCTCGTAACCGGCGTACGTGTGGATGACGTACCACTCGCCGGGGAGCAGGCGCAGTTCGTCGCGCAGGGCGGTCACGGGGTCGACGGGCTCGGCCTCGACGGCGGGCTCGTCCTCGGCCTCGTCCTCGTCGGACGCGTCCTCGTCCTCGACGTCCTCACCGGACTCGTCCTCGGCGCCCTCGCCGGCAGCCTCGAACTCGTCCTCGACGTCCGCTCCCTCGACGATCTCGAGCTCGTCGTCTACGGACTCGACCGACTCGGAGGCGTCGTTCAGGTTCGGGTCAGACACGGTGGCTGCTTCTTCCTGGTTACATGGGGGTGGAACGCGCGAAAGGGGCGCCGATGTCGGCGCCCTTCGCTCTCGGCTCAGCCGAAGACGTACTTGGCGGCGTGGTTGAGCCCATAGTCAATCACGGTCACCAGGCCGATCATGATGACGACGAACACGATCACCACAGTGGTGTAAGTCGTCAGCTGGCTGCGAGTCGGCCAGACGACCTTCCGGAGCTCAGCGATGATCTGGCGGTAGAAAGTGGCCAGGCGCTTGAGCGGGCCCTTCTTGGCGCGCTTGCCGCCCTTGCGGGCCTTCTTCTTGGACTCCGGCGCCTCGGCATCAGGCATGTCGATGGAGCCCACGGCGTCCGTCACTCGTCCTCACCTGATTCCCGGGTCGTGACCGTGCCGCGCCCGGTTGAGCCGCACGGCGGTGCATTGCAGTACGTACATGCGCACACATCCTGGCGAAAGGTGTGTGTAGCAGGGCCGGAGGGACTTGAACCCCCAACCGCTGGTTTTGGAGACCAGTGCTCTACCAATTGAGCTACGACCCTTTGGTTCCCCCAACGTACCGCATTCGACCGGGTGCTCGGTGTGCACCGGTTGAGCGCGGCCGGTGAAGGCCAACGAGGTGAGAGTGTACGTGGTCCTGAGCCGGGCGTCGAACAGAAAGTGTCGGCACGGACCCGTCGCGCTGAAGATCCACTGGTGGGACGTGCGGATCCGTACGGATGTTCTGCCCCCGTTCAGTCCGTGAAACCCGTGTACCGGGGGCGTTTCCGGTCTGAAACGATAGGGGTCATGAGCCCTGCAACCCCTCCCACCGAGCGCCGGGTCTCCGCCCGAGTCGGCGCGATCTCCGAATCCGCCACCCTCGCCGTGGACGCCAAGGCCAAGGCACTCAAGGCCGCCGGACGTCCGGTGATCGGTTTCGGCGCCGGTGAGCCCGACTTCCCGACCCCGGACTACATCGTCCAGGCCGCCATCGAGGCCTGCTCCAACCCCAAGTACCACCGCTACACGCCGGCCGGCGGACTTCCCGAGCTGAAGGCCGCGATCGCCGCGAAGACCCTGCGCGACTCCGGCTTCGAGGTGGAGGCCGCCCAGGTCCTGGTCACCAACGGCGGCAAGCAGGCCATCTACGAGGCCTTCGCCGCGATCCTCGACCCGGGCGACGAGGTCATCGTCCCGGCGCCGTACTGGACGACCTACCCTGAGTCCATCCGTCTCGCCGGCGGCGTCCCGGTGGAGGTCGTCGCCGACGAGACCACCGGCTACCGCGTCTCGGTCGAGCAGCTCGAGGCCGCCCGCACCGAGAACACCAAGGTCCTGCTCTTCGTCTCCCCGTCCAACCCGACGGGCGCGGTCTACACCCGCGAGCAGATCGAGGAGATCGGCCGCTGGGCCGCCGAGAAGGGCCTGTGGGTCCTGACCGACGAGATCTACGAGCACCTGGTCTACGGCGACGCGGAGTTCCACTCGCTGCCCGTGGTCGTGCCCGAGCTGCGCGACAAGTGCATCGTCGTCAACGGCGTCGCCAAGACGTACGCGATGACCGGCTGGCGCGTGGGCTGGGTCATCGGCCCCAAGGACGTCGTCAAGGCCGCGACCAACCTCCAGTCGCACGCCACCTCGAACGTCTCGAACGTGGCCCAGGTCGCCGCGCTCGCCGCCGTCTCCGGCGACCTCGCGGCCGTCGCGAAGATGCGCGAGGCCTTCGACCGCCGCCGCAAGACCATGGTGCGCATGCTGAACGAGATCGACGGCGTGCTCTGCCCCGAGCCCGAGGGCGCCTTCTACGCGTACCCCTCGGTGAAGGGCCTGATCGGCAAGGAGATCCGCGGCAAGCGCCCCGCGGACACCGTCGAGCTGGCCGCGCTCATCCTGGAGGAGGCCGAGGTCGCGGTCGTCCCGGGCGAGGCCTTCGGCACGCCGGGCTACCTGCGTCTGTCGTACGCGCTCGGCGACGAGGACCTCGTCGAGGGCGTCAGCCGGATCCAGAAGCTGCTGGCCGAGGCCACGGACTGACCTCGGGCGTCCTCGCGCGCCCTTGGGGGCACCGGTGACGTCACCGCGCTCCACGCGCGCGCAACGGGGGCCGGCCACTCTCCGCGGAGTGGCCGGCCCCCGTTCGTCCGTTCGAGCAAGCGCCCGATCAGGGAAAGCCCTACCGGCACGGCGTCCGGGTGCGGCAGGATCTCCGGATGGAGCGCGTACGTGATGTCAGTCAACTTCCGAAGGCCCATCTGCACCTGCACTTCACCGGGTCGATGCGGCCCGGCACCGTTCTGGAGCTCGCCGACAAGTACGGCGTACGGCTGCCCGAAACGCTGACCGAGGCGCTGGTCAGCGGGGAACCGCCGAAACTGCGGGCGACCGACGAACGCGGCTGGTTCCGCTTCCAGCGCCTGTACGACGCCGCGCGGTCCTGCCTGAGAGAGCCCGAGGACATCCAGCGCCTGGTGCGCGAGGCCGCCGAGGAGGACCTGCGGGACGGCTCCGGCTGGCTGGAGATCCAGGTCGACCCGACGTCGTACGCCCCGCGCCTGGGCGGTCTGATCCCGGCCCTGGAGATCATCCTGGACGCGGTCGACTCGGCCGTGCGGGACACCGGGCTCGGAATGCGCGTCCTGGTCGCCGCCAACCGGATGAAGCACCCCCTGGACGCCCGCACGCTGGCCCGGCTCGCCGTGCGCTACGCGGACCGGGGGATCGTCGGCTTCGGGCTCTCCAACGACGAGCGGCGGGGCATGGCGCGGGACTTCGACCGGGCCTTCGCCATCGCGCGCGAGGGCGGGCTGCTGTCCGCGCCGCACGGCGGCGAGCTGACCGGGCCCGCCTCGGTCCGCGACTGCCTGGACGACCTGCACGCCTCCCGGATCGGTCACGGCGTGCGGGCCGCCGAGGACCCGCGGCTGCTCCAGCGCCTCGCGGACCGCGGGATCACCTGTGAGGTCTGCCCCGCCTCGAACGTCGCCCTCGGCGTCTACGAGAAGCACACCGACGTCCCCCTGCGAACCCTGTTCGAAGCCGGGGTCCCGATGGCCCTCGGCGCCGACGACCCGCTGCTCTTCGGATCCCGGCTCACCGCCCAGTACGAGATCGCCCGCCGCCACCACGCCTTCACGGACCGGGAACTGGCCGAACTGGCCCGCCAGTCGATCCGCGCCTCGGCCGCGCCCGAGGACGTCCGGGCGAAGCTGCTGTCCGGGGTCGACGACTGGCTGACCGGCTGAGCGCCGCCCGACCGCTCCGGCCGGACTATCCCGCGTCGACGGCCGCGGCACCCGTGTCCCGGGGCGCGATCCCGGCGAGCAGGGTGCGGGCCAGCGCCGGAGCGAAGGCGTCCAGGGGCGGCGGCGTGCCCTCCTCGGTGGCGTCGTAGGCGAAGGCCCGCTGCGCACAGGCCCCGAGGAGCAGGGAGGCCGCCGCGTAGGTGTCGGCGTCCGGCTGCACGCGCCCGGCCCGCTGCTCCGCCAGCAGATAGGCGGCGACGCCCCGGATCGGCATGTGCGGCCCCGCGCCCATGGCCCGCACGGCCTCGTCGTGGCGGCGCTTGAGCTGCGGGTCCGCGTACAGCGAGGCGGCGATCGGGAAGCTCTGCTCGTAGAAGAGGGCCGCCTGGCGGGCGATCTGCGTGAGGTTCTCCTCCAGGGAGTGCTCCCGCGGCTCGGCCGTCAGCCGCTCCAGGAGAGGGCCCAGCCGGGGCAGCCGCTCGTGGAGGACCCGGATGAACAGCTCCTCCTTGCTCGCGAAGTACTTGTAGAGCGCCGCCTCGGAGCAGCCGGCCGCCCTGGCGATCTCCTTGGTGGTGGTGCGGGAGAGGCCGAGCGTGAGCATGAGCTCGTGCGCCGCGTCGAGGATGCGGATCCTGGCCGGCTTCGGCGGCGTGGTCTCCGTGGCGGATTTCTGCTGCATGGGGCCCAAGGATTCCATGGCCCGTCCTCTTGGGGTTGACGAGTGGGTGAGTACTTACTCACCCTAGAGGGGACAGGGGTGAGTGAACACTCACCCACCCGGACGGAGGCCGCCCGGCCGGACGGACGGCCGTCCCGGCGTTCCGTCCCTCGTCCACCCCATCTCCCCTCTCACACGTTGCGGAGCAGGTCATGAAACTCACCGTTCTGGGTGCCACCGGAGGCATCGGCCAGGAGATCGTCCGCCAGGCCCTGGGCGCGGGCCACCAGGTCACGGCGGTCGTCCGCGACCCCGCGCGGCTCACCGTCACGGGCGCGGGTCTGGAGGTCGTCCGCGCGGATCTCACCGACCCGGGACCGCTGCGCCCCGCCGTCGCGGGGCGGGACGCGGTCCTGTCCGGCCTCGGCGCGCGCAGCCTCAAGGACGCCGGGGTCGCGGCCCGGCTCACCCGTACGGTGCTGGCCGCCGTGGAGGCGGAGCAGGCACGGCGGCTGCTGGTCGTCAGTGCGGCCCCGGTCGGACCCGCCGCGCAGGACGACACGCTCCTCGACCGCGCGATGCTGGGGCTGATCTCCGCGCTGCTGAAGGACGTCTACGCCGACCTGCGGGAGATGGAGGGCGCGCTGGCGGCCAGTGCCACGGACTGGACCGTGGTCCGGCCGCCCCGGCTCCGGAACAAGCCGCTGACCGGCTCGTACCGCACGGTCGTCGGAGGCTCCCCGCCCCGGGGCCGCTTCATCGCGCGCGCCGACGTGGCCCACGCGATGCTGGCGATGATCGACGATCCGGGGACCGTGAAGCAGGGTGTGGGGATCGCCTACTAGGGCGCGCCCGCGCGGCTGCGTGGGAGCGGGGGCGTGGGTGACGGGCGCCCGCCGGGGGGCCGGGGTGCCGTGGTGCCCGGGTGCCGGTACGCCGGTACGCCGGTACGCCGGTCAGAGGCTCGCGTTCACCGTCACCGGCTCGTTGACGAGCGTGATCCCGAACGCCTCGCGGACACCGGCGACGACTTCCCGGGCCAGCCCGAGCAGGTCCTCGGTGGTGGCCCCGCCCCGGTTGGTCAGGGCGAGGGTGTGCTTGGTGGAGATGCGGGCGCGCCCGGTTCCGTAGCCCTTGGTGAAGCCCGACCTGTCGATGAGCCAGGCCGCGGAGGTCTTGGTGTGTCCCTCGCCCGCCGGGTACGCCGGCGGTGCGGCGTCGGCGCCGAGCCGCTCCTCCACGCGCGCGCGGAACGCGGTGAACGCCTCGTCCGTGAGGATCGGGTTGGTGAAGAACGATCCCGCGGACCAGGTGTCGTGGTCCTCGGGGTCGAGCACCATGCCTTTGCCCGCACGGAGCTTCAGGACGGTCTCGCGCGCCGCGTCGAGGGGCACGCGGTCGCCGGGCTCCACGCCGAGCGCACGGGCCGTCTCGGCGTACTTGATCGGCGCCGACAGCCCCTGGGCGTCCTCAAGACCGAAGCGCACCCGCAGCACCACATGGCGCTCGGGGTCCGCCTTGAAGCGGCTGTGGCGGTACGAGAAGTCGCACTCGGCGTTGGTCAGCGTGACCGTCTCGCGCGTCTTCCGGTCGTAGGCGATCACTTCGGTGATCGTCGACGACACTTCCTGGCCGTACGCGCCCACGTTCTGGATCGGTGTCGCACCGGCCGACCCGGGGATCCCCGCGAGGCACTCGATCCCGGCGAGCCCGGCCTCGACGGAGCGGGCGACCGCGTCGGTCCACACCTCGCCCGCGGCCAGCTCCAGGTTCGTACCGTCGAGGGAGAAGCCCTTCGTGGCGATGCGCAGGGCGGTCCCGGCGAAGCCCTCGTCGCCGATGACCAGGTTCGAGCCGCCGCCGATGAGCAGCAGCGGCGTACCGGAGTCGTCGGCCTCGCGCACGGCGGCGACGACCTCGTCGTCGGTCGTGGCGGTGATCAGCCGGGCGGCCGGACCGCCGAGCCGGAAGGTGGTCAGCGGGGCGAGCGGGGCATCGTGGAGTTCCTGCACGGGCCCAAGAGTACGAGAAGGGGTGGGGGCGCCCCGCCACCGGTGCGCTCCCGGCGTGCGAACGGCCCCGCCCGTGGGGGCGGGGCCGTGGCACCGGCGCCTTCGGCGGGGCGTCCCGTCAGCGGGAGACGGTCTCCAGCGGGACGGCCTCCGGAGCGTCCGGCAAGCGCGTGGGAGCGTCGGCCGTCGGCTCGGTGCGCCGGGCGGCCGGGATGGCCAGGACCGCGATCCCCGCGAGGGCCACGGCGAAGGCACCGACCACGAGCGCGGGCCGCAGTCCGTCGATGAAGGTCTCGGCCGTCGCGTAGCCGCCCTGCGCCGAGAAGATCGAGGACATCACCGCGACGCCGAGCGCGCCGCCCACCTCGCGCAACGCGTTGTTGGCGCCGGAGGCGACGCCCTGCTCCTGGGGCCGGACGCTGGACATGACCAGGTTGGAGGCCGGGGCGAAGTAGAGCGACATCCCGATGCCGCTGATGATCAGCGCGGGCAGCTGGGAGGCGTACGAGGCGTCGGCGGCGACCACGACGGCGTAGTACGCGAGCCCGGCGGCCTGCAGGAAGAGCCCGGTGGCGACGACGGGGCGCCCGCCGACGCGGTCGGACAGGTAACCGGCGACGGGCGCGACGAGCATCGGCATGCCGGTCCAGGGAAGCATCCGCAGCCCCGCCTCGGTCGGCGAGTAGCCGAGCACGCCCTGCATGTACTGGCTGAGCAGGAAGATCGAGCCGAACATCCCGAGGAACATCAGCAGGCCGGCCGCGTTGATCCCGGCGAAGGCGCGGGAGCGGAAGAGCCGCATCGGGAGCATCGGGTTCTTCGCCCGGGTGCCGTGGACGACGAAGCCGACGAGCAGCGCGGCGCCGAGGATCAGGCCGGTCAGGACGTACGTGCCGGTCCAGCCGTCGGCGGGCCCGCGGACCAGGCCGTAGACGATCCCGAAGAGGCCGCCGCTGGCGAGCAGGGTGCCGGGCAGGTCGAGCCGGGCGCCGGCGCCGAACGACTCGGACAGGCGCAGCCGGGCGAGCGGGAGCACCGCGAGCCCCAGCGGAACGTTAAGCCAGAAGATCCAGTGCCAGGAGACGTGCTCGGTGAGGCTGCCGCCGATGAGGGGCCCGGAGGCGACCGCGAGTCCGTTGACGGCGCCCCAGATCCCGTACGCCGTTCCGCGCTTGGCGGCGGGGACCGCGGCCGTCAGCAGGGTCAGGGTCAGGGGCATCATGATCGCCGCGCCGACGCCCTGGACCGCGCGGGCGGCGATGAGCGAGTCGATGCCGGGCGCCATGGCCGCGGCGGCCGAGGCGCCGGTGAAGACGCTCAGGCCGACCAGGAAGAGCCTGCGGCGGCCGAACCGGTCCCCGAGCGCAGCGCCGAACATCAGCAGGACGGCGAAGGTGAGCGTGTAGGCGCTCACGGTCCATTCCAGGTCGTCGAGCGCTCCGCCGAGATCCTCGCGGATGGAGGGCAGTGCGGTGGTGACGACGAGGTTGTCGAGGGCCGCCATGAAACCGGCGACGCTCGTGACGAGGAGCGCCCACCCGGCTCCGCCGCGACGCGTGGTCGGTTCCGGTTCCGGTGCCGTGTCCGCCGTCTTTGTCGTCCTCTGAGACATCGCTCCCCCTGAGCGTGATGTGATCGCCATTGACGTTAGTTATTGATGACTAACTTTGATGGGCATGAAAAGGCGCGGAGTTCCGCCTTCCCTCTCGCGCTACTTCTCCAGCCGGCCCGTGATCCGCGCCGACGGGTAGACCCCTTCCCAGACCCGGTGCCCGGGCGGGAACCCCATCGCCACCATGCAGTTGATGAGCATCCCGTACGCCATGAAGGTCGAGGTCTCGCCGACGTCGGCCCCGAGCGGCCCGTGAACGGCGTCCCACAGCCGCATCCAGCCCGCCCGGACGGCCTCGCCGAACTCGTGGTCGCCCGCCTCCTCGGCCGCCGCCACCGCGACGTACGTCTGCATCTGCATGAGCAGCCGCTCCGGGTGCTCCGAGATGACCTTGACGTAGGCGTTGGCCATGGCGTGCAGGGCCTCCTCGCCCTCCAGCCCTTCGGCGGCCCCCACCATCGTCTGCCGGGACAGTTCCATGCAGCGTTCGGCGGCCGCCAGGAAGATCGCCTTCTTGCCCGGGAAGAGCCTGAAGAGATACGGCTGCGAGACGCCCACGCGCCGGGCGATCGCCTCGGTGGACGTGCCGTGGTAGCCACCGCGGGCGAACTCGCTCATCGCCGCGCGAACGACGCTCTCGCGCCTCTCCTCCGCGCTCATCCTGACCATGCGACAAAGTTAGTACTCAATCACTAACTGGGTCAAGGACGGACGGAGGCCGGAAACGCGTAAGGGGCGCCCGTCATGGACGGGCGCCCCTTACCGGGAAGCCGAAGCACTGCCGCCCGGCAGCCGGAGCGCGGACGCCCGGTGGCCCCGGGCGCCTCCGGACCCCGAGGTCAGGCCAGCCGTACGACCGCTCGCGACATCCCCAGCACCTTCTGGCCGCCGCTGGTCGCCGTGAGGTCGACGCGCACGGTGTTGTCGTCGAGCTTGGCGGCGACCTTGGCGCTCACCTCGACGGTGGCGCCCTTGTCGTCGTTCGGGACGACGACGGGCTTGGTGAAGCGGACCCCGTACTCGACGACGGCGGCCGGGTCGCCCGCCCAGTCGGTCACCACACGGATCGCCTCGGCCATGGTGAACATGCCGTGCGCGATGACGTCGGGAAGGCCCACCTCGACCGCGAACTTCTCGTTCCAGTGGATCGGGTTGAAGTCCCCGGAGGCCCCCGCGTACTGCACGAGCGTGGCGCGCGTCACGGAGAACGTCCGGGCCGGCAGCTCGGTGCCGACCTCGACGTCCGCGTAAGAGATCTTCGCCGCCATGTCAGCCCACCTCCGCCGCGCGGGCCACGAGCTTCGTGACGGCCGTCACGACGTGCTCGCCCGCCTCGTCGTGGACCTCGCCACGGACGTCCAGGATGTCGTTGCCCGCGAGGGACTTGATCGACTCGATGGTCGAGGTGACCGTGAGCCGGTCGCCCGCGCGCACCGGGCGCGTGTAGACGAACTTCTGGTCGCCGTGCACCACGCGGCTGTAGTCGAGGCCCAGCTGCGGGTCCTGGATGACCTGGCCCGCCGCCTTGAACGTGATGGCGAACACGAAGGTGGGCGGGGCGATCACGTCGGGGTGACCGAGAGCACGTGCGGCCTCGGGGTCCGTGTACGCAGGGTTGCTGTCCCCCACGGCCTCCGCGAACTCGCGGATCTTCTCCCGACCGACCTCGTAGGGGTCGGTGGGCGGGTAGGACCGCCCCACGAAGGACTGGTCGAGCGCCATGGGCTCGGCACCTCCTGGTTGTCTTCGCTGCGCTGGTTGTCTTCGCTGCGCCCGGCACCTTCACCGCACCGGGTGTCTTCACCGCGCCGGCCGCCTTCGTCGTGACGGCCGTCACGGCTGCCGCAGCGGGACCGGCCGTTTTGGCCGGACGGCCCATCTTCGCTCGAAAACTCCGGTCCCGCTCATGACGCCGGGTACGCACCGGGCACCGGTTCCACAACGACGCGAGGCCGCCCCCCGTGAGGGGGACGGCCTCGTGTACGAGCCTGAATTATCGCGTTTCGCGGTGCGCGGTGTGCGCGTTGCAACGCGGGCAGTGCTTCTTCATCTCCAGTCGGTCCGGGTTGTTACGCCGGTTCTTCTTGGTGATGTAGTTCCGCTCCTTGCACTCCACGCAGGCCAGCGTGATCTTCGGGCGGACGTCGGTGGCAGCCACAGGAGTGCTCCTTGACGAACGGATGGGACATTAACGCATAGAAGAGTAGCCGATCGAAGGACCGACCCCACAATCGGCTACTGTCTGTAGCGGTGACCGGACTTGAACCGGTGACACAGCGATTATGAGCCGCTTGCTCTACCGACTGAGCTACACCGCTGAGATGCGATCGGGCCCCGTCTCTCGACGGGAACCTCTCACACCAGAGCCCCAATACGGAATCGAACCGTAGACCTTCTCCTTACCATGGAGACGCTCTGCCGACTGAGCTATTGGGGCGAGCGATGAAGACATTACACGGTCCGCCGCCGATCGCCCAAATCCGTTTCGCGGCACCCGCCCGGCCCTGATCACGGGCCTTTCCCCGGACGTTCCCGGGAGCCCTCACACGTCCCTTGGGGCTCCTGGATCACAGGGGGTGACGGCTCTCCGGCCACCGGGGCGGCACGGCCGGTGCCGGGCCGGTACCGAAGACCTCCGGCCCCCGGGCCCACCCCGAAGACGGCCGGTCCCGGCCCACGGGCCACGCCGGTACGACTATTGCGCTCCTCCCTGACGCCGACGGGTCGCCGTCCTAGGCTCGACCCACACTGCGTGATCTTGTGTCCCCACGCTCCGCAGCCGTCCCTCCGCAGCCGCCCCCGAGCCACAGGAGCGCGATGCCCGACAGTCAGCAGCAGCCGCCCCACTCGTCCTCGGGACGGACCGCCACGGCCGCTCTCCTGCTGTGCGGGGCACGGCTCACCGACGGCCGGACCGTGGACGTACGGCTGGGCGGCGGCCGTATCGAGGCGGTGGGCACCGCCGGAAGCCTGGCGGCGGGCGCCTCGGGGGCTCGCGCCGCGAAGGTGGACCTCGACGGTTACCTCCTCCTGCCGGCCCCCGCCGAGGCCCACGCGCACGGCGACACCGCCCTGACCGCCGAGGACGACGGACCTCTCGCCTACGACGACCGGGCGGTCCGGCGCCGGGCCACCGAGGCGGCCCTGCTGCAACTGGGGCACGGGGCGACGGCGTTGCGGTCCCACGTGCGCGTCGGTGACGTACAGGGGCTGGACGCGCTGGCGGCGGTGCTCGAGGTGCGGCGGTCGCTGCGGGGGCTCGCCGAGGTGGCGACGGTCGCGATGCCGCGGGTGCTGACCGGGGCGGCCGGTGCCGACGGTCTCGCGATGCTGCGGGACGCCCTGAAGATGGGCGCTTCCGTGGTGGGCGGCTGCCCGGACGCCGACCCCGATCCGACGGGGTACGTCGAGGCGGTCCTGGAACTCGCCTCCGAGCACGGCTGTCCGGTCGACCTGCACACGGACGCGGCCGATCCCGCCCGGCTCGCCCGCCTCGCCGCGATGGCGGGCGGGCTGCGGCCCGGGGTGACCCTCGGCCCGTGCGGCGGGCTCGGCCGGCTGCCCGCCGGGGCGGCCTCCCGCGCCGCGGACCAACTCGCCGCGGCGGGAGTGACGGTGGTGTGTCTGCCGCAGGGCGGCTGCGGCTCGGCCGACCGGCGGGGCACCGCTCCCGTACGGCTGCTGCGGGCGGCCGGGGTACGGGTCGCGGCGGGCAGCGGCTCCCTGCGCGACGTGTCCAACCCGGTGGGCCGCGGGGACCCGCTGGAGGCCGCGTACCTGCTGGCCTCGCGGTACGGGCTGCGTCCCGAGGAGGCGTACGACACGGTCGGTCGTGCCGCCCGGGCCGTCCTCGGGCTGCCCGAGGTGCGTGTGGAGGCGGGGTTCCCGGCCGAGTTGCTCGCCGTCCGCGGGGACCGGCTGGCGGGGGTGCTGTCCCTCGCGTACAGCCGGATCGTGATCCACCGCGGGCGCGTGGTGGCACGGACCAGCGCGGTGCGGGAGTACTGCGACTCGGCGGCCGATTCCGGGCTCGAACTGCCCCGGCAGGGACGGGAAGAGCCGTCCTGGCCGGGGTTCTGACGCCTCGGGCGGCAGGAACCCGCCCCCCCCTTTTTCGCTAGAGCCCGCCGCCCATGAAGGCGCCCAGCGGACTGTCGCCGGGAATCTTGCCCACGGGGAACTCGGTGGCTCCGGACGGCGCCCCGACGTCACCCGCTTCGGAGAACTTCAGGACGAGGGGAAGCTTGGCCTTGACCGGGCCGTCGACGAGAACGGACAGGTCGAACCGGATCTGCCGGAGGTCGCCGTCCTTCAGGGTGAAGTCGACGGCGGCCTTCTTGTTCGGCGCCTCCTCCAGCTCCTCCGCGGCGGGGAGTTCCGCGCCCGCCGGAAGGTCCTTCTGCAGCGGACGGAGCTTGTCGAAGACGCCGGTGAGCAGGTCACGGACGTTGCCCGTGGCGATGACGTGCTCGACCCCGCCGGAACCGCCCTTGGTCCGGAACCTGACCTCGTGGCCGATGACACCGCGCACGGCGTCGAGAACCTTCTTCTGGGTCTTGGCGTCGATCTCCTCGTCGTCACCCTTCGGGGCGCCCCCGGCGGACTTCCGCGCCCGCTCCAGCTCCTTGGTGTCGACCTTCACCCACTCGCCTTCGAGGATCTTCCTGAACTCCTTCTGGTCCGAGGAGAAATCGTCGGCCGTCGGTACGGGAAAGCCCATCGCCTCACCGATGGCCTTCATGTCGCTGCGGTAGTACATGAAGTCGCCGACGATCCGGTACTCGACCAGGACGCCGTCGGCGCCCGCGATCTTCACGCTCGTTCCGACGAGGTCTTTCTCACCCGAATCCGCCAGTTCCTTGCGGGACTTGACGGAGACGTCGACCTGCAGACCGCTGACGAACTTCGCGAACTCCGGCGGAAGGGGTTCCTCGGAACCGTCCTCGCCCGCGACGGCGTCGATCGCGGCCGCGTCGGCGTCCAGGTCCAACTGGAAGGCGAGCGACTTCTGTTCGCCGAGACGGGAGACGGCCTGGTCCACCTTCTGCCCGGCCGTGAGGTTCTGGACCGTGCCGCAGGCGGCGGCCGCGGTGAGAAGGACGGCGGTGCAGCCGACCGCGGTGACGGTCTTGCGTATGACGGTGATGATGGTCTCCTCGTGCGACGCCGCACGGCCCCGCACGGCGTTCCTTCGTTCGCGTGTTCACTCGTTCCGACGCGTTCTCGCGGCGATCACCCACGCGTTCACAGTGATCACCCATGTGACGCACGAGTTGCCCACAGGGTTGTGCGGCGAACGCGGTCATCCGGGCGTACGGTCGGAAACATGCGCATTGTCATCGCTGGTGGTCATGGTCAGATCGCGCTGCGGCTGGAGCGGCTGCTCTCCGCACGCGGGGACGAGGTCGCGGGGATCATCCGCCGCGCCGAACAGGGGGACGACCTGCGGACGGCCGGCGCCGAGCCCGTCCTGTGCGACCTGGAATCGGCATCGGTGGAGGAGGTCGCCGCGCATCTGCAGGGCGCGGACGCGGCCGTCTTCGCGGCGGGCGCGGGCCCGGGCAGCGGCGCGGACCGCAAGCAGACGGTGGACAAGGGCGCCGCGATCCTGTTCGCGGACGCCGCCGAGCGCGCGGGCGTACGTCGACACGTGGTCGTCTCCTCCATGGGCGCGGACCCGGCCCACACGGGTGACGACGTCTTCGACGCGTACCTGCGCGCCAAGGGCGAGGCCGACGAGTACATCCGCGGCCGTACGGGTCTGGACTGGACGATCCTGCGCCCCGGCGGCCTGATCGACGACGCCGGAACCGGCCTCGTACGCCTGGAGGTCTCGACCGGCCGCGGCACGATCCCCCGCGACGACGTCGCCGCGCTCCTCGCCGAACTGGTCGACACCCCGGCCACCACCGGCCTGACCCTGGAAGCCGTCAGCGGCTCGACACCGGTCTCGGTCGCGGTGAAGGCGGTGGCGGGGAACTAGGGCCGCTCCTGACCGCCACCGGGGCTGCCAGGCCCCCACTCTCCGCTTCCCGCTCCCCGCTCAGAACAGCGGGAGCTGGCCGGGAAAATCGGGAACGACGTAGCCGTCCAGCGTGGGCTGCGCCGCCCCGATGAACGCCTCCCGGCGCGAACCGGGGCACGAGACCAGTTCCCCGGTCCCCCGCGCGCCCTGCGGATCGTGCCGGGCGAACCGCCCGGCGACGACGGCGATCTCCCGACGGCACTCGGGGCAGCTCCTGCGACGCGATGACATGGGATCAGTGTGCCCCGCGGACCAGGACTCCCGTCACCACCCACCGCACCGATGCACTACGCCGGACCGGACGAAAACTCCCCGTCCGAGGAATGTCACGCATTTTCGTATCCGTATCCGCATCCGTCACCGGGTGAAACTTTCCCCCGCAGGAAGAATTCGAAGCACGGGAACGAAACAGACCATGGCCGACGCCCGCCTGGTATCAGCTCCCCCGCATCAACTCACCGCCCTCACCCGGGCAGTTCATCCACGTAGCGCTTCGCCATCACGAGCGAGACGTACGGGTGCTCCTCACGCACCGCCTTTGTCACGTTCCCGATGCAGTCACCGGCCCGGGCGGGTGGTGAACCAAACAGCACCGACGCCCCCGCCGCAGTCACCCCGGCCAATGACCGCTTCAACCTCTTGGAGTTCATGCCGCCCCGATGTTCCCGATCGCCACAGGGCGAACAAGGGGTAGCTTTCACTCCGGTTGCAGTTTTCATGTGCAGCCCGACAGGGCGCGGGGACGACACGGGTGCGCACACCACCGCATGAAACGCAACGCGCCAGCCGCTGCCCCCTGGGACGGGACTTCGGCACGGCACCCCGCCATCCCGGTGCCACCGCGATGGCGGCGGCAGACCCGACGTCCGGCCGTCCGTGATCAAGCGCAGTCGTTTCTGCAGCTGGCTACGCACGCCGATCCGGCTGGGGCCGGTCCAGGCCCACTGAGCCGACGCCGGGGTGTCGGCTCGCCCGAACGGTCCTCTCGGCGAGAAAGACGAGCCCGAAGGAAGCAAGCCTTGCCACCCATCGGATCGGGTCGGTGAGCACCACCATTTCGACCGCCAGCGAGGCCACCCCGACGGCCATCACCAGCATCCCCCAGCCGAAGACGCGGGGCCGCACGACATGTCGCCCAGCACGGGCGAACAGCCGACCACGCGTGATCGCCGCGATGCCTTTGCCGGCAGACCACAGCGCCGCCACCCCCATGAGCATCGCGAAACAGATCACGACCTGGTGCATCACGCCCCCCCACGCGCCGGATTCACGCCGGACGCCAGCGTGAGCATGACAGCGCGGCCGTCACACGTCCACGCATCCTCGTGAACCGCAGCCATCCCCGTTCGGCCGAACACGAAGCCCCCCGATCCCTGCGTCCGCCCACCACACGGACCGTGCGGACGCCCCGGGGTGAACACCGGATCCACCAGGGCGCCACGCGGTCCGTGAACGCCGTCCGGTGCCGATCCCGCCGCACTTCGTCCGCATGCTGCGGGAGCACATCACCGCGCACGGCACGGCACCCGACGGCCGGCCCTTCCGGGCGAACCGCAATGGGCTCCTGCAAGAGACGGGCTACGGAGAGGTGTGGGCGAACGCCCGAAAGAACGTGCCGAGCAAGACGGAGACGGCTTCTCCGCCGGCCCGCCGCCCCTACGACCCACGGCACGCCGGGGTGTCGTTCCGGCTCAGTTCCGGGGTGGACGCCAAGGTGCTCGACCAGACCCGGGGGCGCGCGGACAGCCGGATCGAACAGGACCGGGAACGAAGAAACCCCCTCCGACCTGCCGTTAAGGCTGGTCGAAGGGGGTTTACCTTCATGTGGCGGCGCCAGGATTCGAACCTGGGAAGGCGAAGCCGGCAGATTTACAGTCTGCTCCCTTTGGCCGCTCGGGCACACCGCCGGGGTTGCTGCCCCTGAGCCTCGCTTTCGCGGTGCTCCCTGGCAACGACGTAAACGATACCCGATGCTCGGGGATGCTTCGCCACCCAATTGATCGACGCTTGGGGGGAGGGGGGTGGCTAGGCTTATGCGGATGCGGCCGGAGGCCTACGTCGGGCTCGACGGCCGCCCCTACGCACCCCGATACAAGGAGCCACAGGACATGGCCGACTCCAGTTTCGACATCGTCTCGAAGGTCGAGCGGCAGGAGGTCGACAACGCCCTCAACCAGGCCGCCAAGGAGATCTCGCAGCGCTACGACTTCAAGAACGTCGGCGCCTCCATCTCCTGGTCCGGCGAGAAGATCCTCATGGAGGCGAACTCCGAGGAGCGGGTGAAGGCCGTCCTCGACGTGTTCGAGACCAAGCTGATCAAGCGCGGCATCTCGCTGAAGTCGCTGGACGCCGGTGAGCCCCAGCTCTCCGGCAAGGAGTACAAGATCTTCGCGACCATCGAGGAGGGCATCTCCCAGGAGAACGCGAAGAAGGTGGCGAAGATCATCCGCGACGAGGGCCCCAAGGGCGTGAAGGCCCAGGTGCAGGGCGACGAGCTGCGTGTCAGCTCGAAGAGCCGCGACGACCTGCAGGCCGTTCAGGCCCTCCTCAAGGGCAAGGACTTCGACTTCGCCCTGCAGTTCGTGAACTACCGGTAGAACGCCCGGCAGGCGCCATGACGGGCCCGCGGGAGCGGACAGCGGTACGAGGAAGGGTGGGCACCCCGGGTGTCCACCCTTGTCGTCCGTCGGCCGCGGTCCGGGCGACGCCGGCTCAGCGGCGCGAGTCGCCGAACAGGATGCGGTAGAGGATCAGCAGGACGAGCGAGCCGCCGATGGCCGCGACCCAGGTGGCACCGTCGTAGAAGTGCTTGCTGACGGGGTGGTCCAGCCAGCGGGCCGATATCCAGCCGCCGACGAAGGCGCCCACGACACCGATGACGGTCGTTCCGACGAAGCCTCCCGGGTCACGCCCCGGGAGCAGGAACTTGGCGATGGCGCCGGCGAGCAGCCCCAGAACGATCCAGCTGATGATCCCCATGCCCTGAAACCTGCCCTTCCGTCCCGTGTTCACGCTGTCCAGGCCCTGTGATCCCGGTCCGGACGGGCCGTGTCCGTGCTGTCCGTGTCCGGTGCGAGTCGCACGTACCGGTGCCGTTCGGGCATCGGGCTGATGAACAGGACGTCTCCACGGCTCCCGGCGGTTGCGGTGATCAGTAGGGTGCGGCGTATGCCACCGTCCAGTCCCGAATTGCGCCGCACCCTAGGGGTCGGTGACGCCGTGGTCATCGGGCTCGGCTCGATGATCGGTGCCGGTGTCTTCGCCGCGCTCGGCCCCGCCGCGCGGGCGGCCGGGTCCGGGCTCCTGCTCGGGCTCGCGGTCGCCGCGTTCGTCGCCTACTGCAACGCGATGTCCTCGGCCCGCCTGGCCGCCCTGTACCCCGCTTCCGGCGGCACGTACGTCTACGGGCGCGAGCGGCTGGGGACCTTCTGGGGATATCTGGCGGGCTGGTCGTTCGTCGTCGGCAAGACGGCCTCCTGCGCGGCGATGGCACTCACCGTGGGCGCGTACGTCTGGCCCGCGCACACGCACGCGGTGGCGGTCGCCGCGGTCGTCGCGCTGACCGCCGTGAACTACGGCGGCATCCAGAAGTCGGCCTGGCTGACGCGGGTGATCGTGGCGGTGGTCCTGGCGGTCCTCGCTTCCGTGGTGGTGGGGTGTCTCGGGTCCGATGCCGCCGATGCCGGGCGGCTGGGCATCGGTCTGTCGTCCGGCGCGGCCGGGGTGCTCCAGGCCGCCGGTCTGCTCTTCTTCGCGTTCGCCGGGTACGCGCGGATCGCCACGCTCGGCGAGGAGGTGCGCGATCCGGCGCGCACCATCCCGCGCGCGATCCCGTCGGCGCTGGGCATCGCGCTCGCGGTGTACGCGGCGGTCGCCGTCGCCGTCCTTTCGGTGCTCGGAACGGACGGGCTGGGACTCGCCCCGGCGCCGCTGGCGGACGCCGTACGAGCGGCCGGACTGCCGGGGCTCGTGCCGGTCGTGCGGGTGGGGGCCGCCGTGGCCGCGCTCGGCTCTCTTCTCTCCCTGATCCTGGGTGTCTCGCGGACCACGCTGGCCATGGCCCGCGACCGTCATCTGCCGGGTGCCCTGGCCGCCGTCCATCCTCGATTCCAGGTCCCGCACAGGGCGGAACTGGCCGTGGGCGCGGTGGTCGCGGTGCTGGCCGCGACCGTGGACGTGCGCGGTGCGATCGGCTTCTCCTCCTTCGGTGTGCTGGCGTACTACGCGATCGCCAACGCCTCCGCCTGGACGCTGGGTCCGGCCCCGGCATCGCGGGTCGTGCCGGTGCTGGGTCTCCTCGGCTGCGTGACGCTGGCCTGTGCACTGCCGGGGGCTTCGGTGGTCGCCGGCGCGGCGGTCCTGGCGGTGGGGGCGGCCGCGTACGGCGTACGGCTGTGGGCGGCCTCTCGCTGAGTGCCGTCCCGTGCTCCCGTGGTTCAGGAGGTCAGGGAGCCCGCGTCGCCGTCGTACGCAGGGGGAAGTCGGGCCAGGGAGGGAGGTCCGCGTCGTCGCTGGACTCCTCGTACCAGCCCGTTCCCTCCAGCCATGCGAGCAGCCAGGTCGCGAGGTCGGGTGCGTCCACGTACCAGGCGTGGTCGGCCCGGTCGGCGTTGGGCTCGAAGAGCAGGACGGTGCCGTCGGGGCTCCGGCAGTCCACGCACGCGTACATTCCGCAGCCCCAGTGGGATATGGGCAGGACGCCCTCGGGCCAGGGCCAGTCGGGGTCCTTGCGGCCGCTCTCGCGGCTGGCGAGGTACTGCGGAACAGCCGCCGGCTCGCCCGACGGCTGGCCGTCGAGCAGGGGCAACAGGCCGTATTCCGGACCGAATCCGCCGTCCCCTATCCGCAGGTAGAGCGAGGCGAGCAGTGCGGGCAGGGGGAAGCCGAGGGCGGCCTCGGCGCGGGCGACCTCGTCCGGCCCCACGGGGGCGGGGAGCGAAGGCCAGCCCCACGGACGGGTGTTGCGGGCCTCCGTGGCGACCCGTGCCAGCAACTGCTCGATCTCGGTCATGGGTTCATGATGCAGCGCACCGCCGACAATCGGGCGGCCTGTGGACAACCCGGACGCGAGAGGGACACCGGCCCCGTTCCCGGCGCGGAGCGCGGTGGGTGGTCCCGTGCTCCTACCGCCCGGCGAACGGCTCGTCGGTGCGGACGATTTCGCGTCCCAGCGGGAACAGCGAGATCGGGATGAGCTTGAAGTTGGCGATGCCGAAGGGGATGCCGATGATCGTGATGCACATGGCGATGCCCGTGACGACGTGGGCCAGGGCGAGCCACCAGCCCGCGAGGACGAGCCACAGGACGTTGCCGATGCAGGACGGGGCGCCGGCGTCGTGGCGCTCCACCGTCGTATAGCCGAACGGCCACAGCGCGTAGATGCCGATACGGAACGACGCGATGCCGAACGGGATTCCGATGATCGTGATGCACAGGATGATGCCCGCGGCGAGGTACCCGAGGAACAGCCAGAAGCCGCTCAGGACGAGCCAAATGACGTTCAGAATTGTCTTCATTGCTGACGGCCTGCCATCTGCTCGAGCCGGGAGATGCGCTCCGCCATCGGCGGATGCGTGGAGAACATCTTCGACATTCCCTGTCCCGGACGGAATGGGTTCGCGATCATCATGTGGCTTGCGGTCTCGATGCGCGGCTCGGGAGGCAGCGGGAGTTGCTTCGTGCCCGTCTCGAGCTTGCGCAGCGCGCTCGCGAGGGCGAGCGGGTCGCCGGTGAGCTGGGCGCCGGACGCGTCCGCCTCGTACTCCCTGGAGCGGCTGATGGCGAGTTGGATGAGAGATGCGGCGATCGGGCCGAGGATCATGACCAGGAGCAGTCCGAGGATGCCGGGGCCGTCGTCGTCGTTGGACCGGCCGACGGGGATCAGCCAGGCGAAATTGACCAGGAACATGATCACGGAAGCGAGGGCGCCGGCGACGGACGAGATCAGGATGTCGCGGTTGTAGACGTGACTGAGCTCGTGGCCGATGACACCGCGCAGCTCGCGCTCGTCCAGGATGCGCAGGATCCCCTCGGTGCAGCACACGGCCGCGTTGCGCGGGTTGCGACCCGTCGCGAAGGCGTTCGGCGCCTCCGTCGGTGAGATGTACAGGCGCGGCATGGGCTGGCGGGCCTGTGTCGAGAGGTCGCGGACCATGCGGTACAGGGCCGGGGCCTCGAACTCGCTCACCGGGCGGGCGCGCATCGCGCGTAGAGCCAGTTTGTCGCTGTTCCAGTACGCGTAGGCGTTCGTCCCGACGGCGATGAACAGCGCGACGATCAGGCCTGTGCGCCCGAAGAAGCTGCCGATGACCAAGATGAGTGCGGACAGTCCCCCGAGGAGTACGGCTGTCCTGAGCCCGTTGTGCCGGCGGTGCACGGTAGCCCTCCAAGTCGTGCGGCGGGGGAACCCTTTGCTTGCTGATGCTCTGCTTCCACTCTTCAGTGGATCCTCCCGTACTGGTCAACGCCAGACGGGAGGCACTAGTTCCCTTGTGCGCGTTGCCTGGCGGGTGGGCCGTCCGGGTGATTCGGACGGCCCGTCCACGCGCGCGCGTGTGCCCCTCGGGGACTCCGTGGAGGGCCGTTTCAGGGGGTGGCGGTTCAGAAGAGGGCGGTCTCCGAGAAGCGGAGGACCAGCTGGGGCGCCCCGGACAGGACGACGCCCAGGACGGCTGTCAGGGCGATGGCCGCGGTGAGCGGAGCCGGTGCGCGGTGCGTGCCCGGCTCGCCTTCGGGGGCACGGAAGAGCAGCGCCGTCCACTGGAGGTAGTAGAAGAGCGCGATCACCACGTTGACGGCCATGACGACGGCCAGCCAGCCGAGCCCCGCGTCGACGGCCGCCGAGAAGACGGTCACCTTGGCGAAGAGGCCGATGACGCCCGGCGGCAGGCCGGCGAGGCAGAGCAGGAAGAAGCCGAGGACCAGCGCGGAGAGGGGGCTCTCGGCGTACAGGCCGCGGTAGTCGCTGATGCGGTTCAGGGGGCTCCGGCGGGCCACCACGGCGGCCACGGCGAAGGCTCCGAGGTTCACGGCGGTGTACATGAGGGCGTACGCGACCGTGGAGCCGATGGCCTTCTGGGCGTCCTCGGAGTAGGCGGCGGCCGCGATCGGGACCAGGAGGTATCCGGCCTGGCCGACGGAGGACCAGGCGAGCAGCCGTACCGCGCTGTACGCGCGCGTGGGCCGCTGCCGCAGGGCGCCGACGTTCCCGACGGTCATGGTGAGGGCCGCAAGCGCCGCCAGCGCCGGGCCCCAGACGTCCGCGTACGAGGGGAGGGCGACGACGGTGACGAGGATGAGCCCGGAGAAGCCGACCGCCTTGCCGACGACCGACAGGTAGGCGGCGATCGGCAGGGGCGCGCCCACGTAGGTGTCGGGCACCCAGAAGTGGAAGGGCACGGCGGCCGTCTTGAAGGCGAAGCCGACGAGGGTGAGGACGACACCTGCCTGGGCGAGGGTGTGGAACTGCCCGTCGACGTGCTGGATCCCGTCCGCGATCCGGGTGAGGTAGAGGGTGCCTGTCGTCGCGTAGACGAAGCTGACGCCCATGAGGCTCACCGCGGTCGCGGTGACGGAGGACAGGAAGAACTTCAGGGCCGCTTCCGAGGACTTCTTGTCGCCGCGCTTGATGCCGACGAGCGCGAAGGCGGGCAGCGAGGCGACCTCCAGCGCGACGATGAGGGTCGCGAGGTCGCGGGAGGCCGGCAGGAGGGCGGCGCCCGCGGCGGAGGAGAGCAGCAGGAACCAGTACTCCCCCTCGGGGAGTTCCCGGTCGGCGTCCTTCAGCGCGGTGACCGACAGCAGGGCGACGAGGAGCGCGCCGCCGAGGACCAGGAGCTGGATGACCAGGGTGAAGCCGTCCGCCACGTAACTGCAGGTGTCGGTGGCGCCGGTCAGGCAGAACGTGGCCCGGTCGCCGTCGCGCAGGGGCAGGAGCAGGAGCGTGGACGCGGCGAGGCCCGCGACGGACATCCAGCCGAGTACGGCCTTCCTCGTGTCGCCGATGAAGAGATCGGTGACGAGGACGACGAGTCCGGCGACCGCCGCGAGGGTGGGCGGCGCGATGGCGAGCCAGTCGACGGACTGGACCAGGGAACTCATCGGGTGCCTCCTGCGAGGAGCTGCTGTACGGCCGGGTCGGTCAGACCGAGCAGGGCCCGGGGCCACAGGCCGGCGGCGACGGTGAGGGCGACGAGCGGTGTCCAGGCGGCGAACTCGTAGGTCTGGACGTCGAGGAGTTTCGGTGTCTCCCGGGGTGTCGCGCCCATGCAGACGCGGCGGACGACGATGAGCATGTACGCGGCGGTGAGCAGCGTGCCGAACGCGGCGATCGTCATGAACGTCAGGTAGGCGGGGCGGCTGAGGCCGGGGGCGGGTTCGAACGCGCCGAACAGCGCGAGCATCTCGCCCCAGAAACCGGCGAGGCCCGGCAGTCCGAGCGAGGCGACGGCGGCGAAGGCCAGCAGGCCGCCGAGTCGCGGTGCCTTGCCGTACAGCGCGGCTCCGGACTCCTCGGCGAGGGTGTCGAGGTCGGTGGTGCCCGTGCGGTCCTTCAGCGCTCCCACGAGGAAGAAGAGGAGGCCGGTGATGAGGCCGTGGGCGATGTTGGCGAACAAGGCGCCGTTCACGCCGGTCGCGTCCATCGTCGAGATGCCGAGCAGGACGAAGCCCATGTGGCCGACGGAGGAGTAGGCGATGAGCCGCTTGAGGTCGCCCTTCGCGCCCTGCTTGGCCAGGGCCAGGCAGGCCAGGGAACCGTAGATGATCCCGACCACGGCGAAGGCGGCGAGGTAGGGGGCGAAGGTCCGGAAGCCGTCGGGTGTGACGGGCAGCAGGATCCGTACGAACCCGTACGTGCCCATCTTCAGCATGACGCCGGCCAGCAGGACCGATCCGACGGTCGGGGCGGCGGTGTGGGCGTCGGGCAGCCAGCTGTGCAGCGGCCACATCGGGGTCTTGACCGCGAGCCCGATCCCGATCGCCAGAACGGCGGTGACCTGCACGGATGTGCTCAGCGACCGGCCGTTGTCAGTGGCGAGTGCCACCATGTCGAATGTGCCCGCCTTGATTCCGATCAGGAGCAGGCCCAGCAGCATGACCACGGAACCGAGCAGGGTGAAGAGGATGAACTTCCAGGCCGCGGCCTGGCGCTGGGCTCCTCCCCACCGTGCGATGAGGAAGTACATCGGGATGAGCACCGTCTCGAACGCCAGGAAGAACAGCAGCAGATCGAGGACGGCGAAGGTCGCGAGCGTGCCGGACTCGAGGACGAGCAGCAGTGCGACGAACGCCTTCGGGGTCGGGCCCGAAGGCATCTTGAAGTAGGAGTACAGCGCGCAGAGGAAGGTCAGCAGCGCGGTCAGGACCAGAAGGGGGAGGGAAATGCCGTCGACGCCGAGGTGGATCCGCACGTCGAGTGCGGGGATCCAGCTGATGTCCGTCGTGGCCTGCATCTTCGACGGGTGGTCGTGGTCGAAGCCGAACGCGAGGACGACCGCGGCGATGAGGACCACGCCCGTGACGGTCACGCCGTGCCGCAGCACCGCCTGTTCGGGCGACTTCCCCTTCAGTCCCGGCGGTGCGGGGAGAAGAGCGGCGGCGGCCCCGATGAGCGGGCCGACGACGATCAACGCGAGAAGAACCTGCATCACGGATTCACTGATATCGATCACGCCTGCTCACGCTCCCGTGGCGACGAGGAGGGCGGCGACCACCAGGACGACGGTGCCGGCGAGCAGCGCGCTCACATAGGTCTGCACATTGCCGGTCTGCGCACGCCGTACGGCGGTGCCGAGCCAGCGGGGTAGGGCGCCCGCGCCGCGTACGTAGGTGTCGACGACCTCTCGGTCGAGGAACCGGACGAGCGAGGCTCCGGCCTGGACCGGGCGGACGAACAGCGCGGAGTACACGGCGTCGAGGTGGAAGCCGACGGCCGCGTGGCGGTGCAGCGGGCCGAGCAGCAGCCGGCCCGGGTCCGCCGGGTCGGGTGCGTGGGCGACGTCTCCGAAGACGGGCTCGTGGGCGGCGATGGCCTCGGCCTCGACGTGTCCCGCGTCGGCGTCCGGGTGTGCCGCGACCGCCCCCAGGGGGACGCGCGACACCAGGGCGGTGGTGTGCCGCCAGGCTCCGTAGGTGACGATCCCGCCGACCAGGGCGAGTCCCGTGCCGAGCACCGAGGTGGTGAGGACCGGCGTCAGGTCGCGGCCGTCGAACCAGTCGGACAGCGGGCCGAACGCCAGGCCGAACACGATCGAGGGAACGGCGAGCACCCACAGCACGGCCGTCATGGTGACCGGCTGCCTGCCGTGGTCGGGGGCGTCGGCTCCGTGGCCGCGGAAGGCCAGCAGCCACAGCCGGGTCGCGTACGCGGCGGTGAGGACGGCGGTGACCAGACCGGTCACCAGGACGATCCAGCCCGCGGCGCCGGGGGCCTGCTCGGTGTGCCCCGTGGCGACGTGCTCGGCGGCGCCGAGGACGGCCTCCTTGGAGAAGAAGCCGCTGAAGGGAGGGATCGCGGCGAGTGCGAGCAGCGCCACGGTCATCGTCCAGAAGGCGTCGGGTACGCGGACGCGCAGGTCCTTCATCCGGGACATGGCGGCCAGCGAGTTGGTGCCGGTGGCGTGGATGATCACGCCGGCGGCGAGGAACAGCAGCGCCTTGAAGGCGCCGTGCGCGAGGAGGTGGAAGACGGCGGCACCGCGGTCGCCGACGGCGAGGGCACCGGCCATGTAGCCGAGCTGGCCGATCGTCGAGTAGGCGAGGACCCGCTTGATGTCGTCCTGGGCGAGCGCCGCGAGTCCCGAACCGACCATCGTGACGCCGGCCATGACGGCGAGGACGACCATCGCGGCCGCGGAGGCCTGGAAGACGGGGAGGAGCCGGGCGACGAAGTAGACACCGGCGGCGACCATCGTCGCGGCGTGGATCAGCGCGGAGACGGGTGTGGGACCCGCCATCGCGTCGGGCAGCCAGGTGTGCAGCGGGAACAGCGCCGACTTGCCCGCCACGCCCGCGAGGAGCAGCAGGGCGACGACGGTCGGGTGGTGCAGCCCGCCGCTCGCCACGGTGCCGAGGACCGTGGTGATCCGGAAGGAGCCGGCGTCGGTGGCCAGCGCGAACAGACCGATGAGGAAGGGGACGTCGCCGAGCTTGGTGACCAGGAAGGCCTTGAGGGAGGCGGCGCGGGCTTCCGGGGTCTCCCAGTAGTGGCCGACCAGGAAGTACGAGCAGATGCCCATGATCTCCCAGCCGACCAGCAGCACCATCAGGTCGCCGGAGTAGACGACGAGCAGCATCGCGGAGGTGAACAGGGAGACGAGGGCGGCGTACGAGGGGTAGCGCGGGTCGTCGTGGAGGTAGCCCGTCGAGTAGATCTGCACGCAGGTGGCGACGACGCCGACGAGTACGGCGACGAGGGCGGCGAAGCCGTCGATGTGCAGGCCCAGTTCGATGGGGACCGAGCCGGTCGGGGTGAGTTCGGTGTGCGTGTCGACGGCCCGGCCGCCGCCCTGGTCCACCGCGACCGTCACGGCGAGGACGAGCGAGGCGAGGACGGGCAGGACGGCGAGCGGGCGGACGAGGCCCGGGGCCGTGCGGCCGAGGAGGAGTCCGGCGACGGCGCCGAGGAACGGAAGGAGGGGGACGAGGACGGCGAGGGTGGTCGTGGTCACGCGGTGGCCTCAGCCTTCTCGGCCGCGGGGGCGTCGCTGTCGGGGTCGTCGGGGCCGTGGCCCTCGGCGGTGTCGCGGAGCTTGTCGATGTCCGAGGTGCCGCGGTTGCGGTACACGGCGAGGACGATCGCCAGGCCGATGCCGATCTCGGCGGCGGCGACGGCGATGGTGAACAGGGTCAGGGCCTGGCCGGAGTGCAGGGTGTCGCGGGCGGCCCTGGAGAGCCAGACGTCGAAGGCGACGAGGTTCAGGTTGACGGCGTTGAGCATCAGCTCGACCGACATCAGGACCAGGATCGCGTTGCGGCGCGCCAGGACTCCGTACAGGCCCGTGCAGAACAGGAGGGCGGCGAGCACGGCAGGGTAGGCGAGGTGCATCAGCGGACACCTTCCTTGTCCTGCTCGCCGTCGCGGCCTCCGGGGACGCGCGGGGTGGTGGCGGTCGTGGTCGCCGCGGCGGTGTCCGCCTTCGCCTTGCGGGAGAGGACGATCGCGCCGACCAGGGCGGCGAGGAGGAGGACGGAGAGCGCTTCGAAGGGGAGGACCCAGTTCTGGAACAGCGAGGCCCCGGTCACCTCGGTGGAACCGGCGGGGGCGCCGTCCAGGTCGACCCACGTCGTGCGGAAGGCGTCGACGACGACCCAGACCAGGGCGCCGGCCGAGGCGACGGCCACGGTCAGGGCGGCCCAGCGGTTGCCCGAGTCGGCGTCCGGGGAGCGGCCGATCGGGGCCTTGGTGAGCATCAGACCGAACAGGAGGAGGACGACGACGGAGCCGACGTAGATGAGGACCTGCACCCAGGCGATGAACTCGGCCGTCAGCAGGAGGTACTCGACGGCGAGGCCGCCGAGGGCGACCACCAGCCACAGCGCGGCGTGCACCAGCTGCTTGGTGGTGACGGTGACGACCGCGGCGCCGAAGGTGAGCAGGCCGACGAGGAGGAAGGCGACCTCGACACCGGTCGGGGAGAGGAAGCCGTGGTGCCCGTCGGCGACGGTGGTGGCCGTGCGGGACGCCGTCGCCGTGGCTGCTGCGAAGGTCACGACTGTCCCTCCTGCGTGCCCGAGGGGGGTGTGACCGGAGGCTCCGGCTGCCCGGCGTCCTCGGCCGCCTGCTCGGCGGCGAGTTTGTCGGCGGCCTTGCGGGCGGCCGCGATCTCCTTGGGCTCCTCGGCTCCGGGGTCCAGGGCGGGCGGGGCCGGCACGGTCCACATCCACTCGCGGAGCTTGTCGCGTTCGTGGGTGAGCTCGTGGATGTCGGTCTCCGCGTACTCGAACTCGGGGGTCCAGAACAGCGCGTCGAAAGGACAGACCTCGATGCAGATACCGCAGTACATGCACAGGGAGAAGTCGATGGCGAAGCGGTCGAGGACGTTGCGGCTGCGCTCGCGGCCTCCCGGCGCGGCAGGCGGGACCGTCTCCTTGTGCGAGTCGATGTAGATGCACCAGTCCGGGCACTCGCGGGCGCACAGCATGCAGACCGTGCAGTTCTCCTCGAAGAGGGCGATGACACCACGGGTGCGGGGCGGGAGTTCGGGCTGGACGTCCGGGTACTGCGCGGTGACGGTCTTCTTCGTCATCGTGCGGAGGGTGACGGCCAGACCCTTGGCGAGGCCGGAGCCAGGAATGGGGGCCATGGTTACGCGATCACCACCTTGACGATGCCGGTGAGGGCGATCTGGGCGAGGGACAGGGGGACGAGGAGGGTCCAGGAGAGTTTCTGGAGCTGGTCCTCGCGCAGACGGGGGTAGGTGACGCGGAGCCAGATGACGACGAAGGCGAGGATCGCGGCCTTCAGGAGGGTCCAGACCCAGCCGAGGCCGTCGGCGCCCCAGGGGCCGTGCCAGCCGCCCAGGAAAAGAACGGTGGTCAGGCCGCACAGGACGACGATGCCGGCGTACTCGGCGAGCAGGAACAGGGCGAAGCGCAGGCCCGTGTACTCGGTGTACGCGCCGAAGATGATCTCGGAGTCGGCCACGGGCATGTCGAAGGGGGGCCGTTGGAGTTCGGCGAGACCGGCGACGAAGAACACGATCGCGCCGACGATCTGCCAGGGCAGCCACCACCACTGGAAGGCGTCCACGATGCCGGGGAGCGAGACCGTGCCCGCCGCCATCGCGACCGAGGCCGCGGTCAGGAGCATGGGGAGCTCGTAGGCGAGGAGCTGGGCGGCGGTGCGCAGTCCTCCGAGGAGGGAGAACTTGTTGGCCGACGCCCAGCCCGCCATGAGCGAGCCGAGGACGCCCACGCCCATGACGGCGAGGACGAAGAAGATGCCCGCGTCGACGACCTCGCCGACCGCGCCCTCGCCCGGGCCGATCGGGATGGCGAGGAGGACCAGGAGGTACGGGAGGAGGGCCACCGCGGGGGCGAGCTGGAAGATGCGCCGGTCCGCGCCCGCGGGGACGATGTCCTCCTTCTGCGCGAACTTCACGCCGTCCGCGACGAGCTGGGCCCAGCCGTGGAAGCCGCCCGCGTACATCGGGCCGAGGCGGCCCTGCATGTGGGCCATCACCTTGTGCTCGGTCTGACCGACGATCAGGGGGAACGTCAGGAACACGACGAAGACGACGAGGAGGCGTAGGGCGACGTCGAGAACGTCGTTCACTGCGTACCTCCGGAGGGGTCGTCGGGGTTGGGGCCGGGGTCCCCGCCCGGAGCGGGCGTGGACCCGGGCTGGGGCTGGGACTCAGCCTTCGTCTGCGGCTCGGGCTTCGTCCCGGGGGTCCGGGCGGGACCGGCCTCGGACTCCGGCCCGGACTCCGGTCCAGGCTCCGGCTCGGGCTTCGCCTGCGGCCGGGGCTCCGGCTCGGGCTTCGTCCCAGGGGTCCGGGCAGGACCGGCCTCGGGCTCCGACGTCGGGGCCGGAGTCGTCTCCGGCTTCGGTGCCCGGTCCGGCTTCGGCTCCGAGTCGTCGAACGCGGGCTTCGGCTGATGCCACGGCGCGTCCGAGCTGCGCGGTGAGGCGGGCCTTCTGGCGGGCCTCGTCGCCGCGTCGGGCTCGGCTGCCCGTGAGGCACTCGCCGGAACGGTCGGTTCGGAGGAGGCCGCCGGTTCCGGCGCGGCCGACGGTTCGTTCGGAACAGCCGCTTCCGGCGCGGTCGGCGGCTCGTTCCCGGCCGCTGTCGGCGAGGCGGGCGCCGGGGCCGGAGGGGTCGTCTGCTGGGCCCGCTGGCTGGCGGAGCCCTGACTCGCGCTGCGGGACCGGCGCGCGGGGCGCGCGGCCTCGGTGCCGGAGGCGGCACCCGCCGCGGCGGACGCCGCGTCTGCTCCCGTGGCGCCGGTACCCGGGGCCCCGGGCGCCGTGGTGCTCGCGGCCGCGGCGGGGGCCGGTGTCTGGCTGGCCGAGCCCTCACCCGCCGTACGGGCCCTGCGGACCGGCCGGTCGCCCGCGGGACGGGCCGCGCCACGGGCCGGGCGGGCCGGAGCCGGGGGGAGCTGGCCCTTGAGGGGGCCCCACTCGTTGGGGTCGGGGACGCCGGGCGGCAGCATCTGGCGGCGCTTGGGGCCACCGTGCTCGGACTCGCCGGGCTCCTTCGCACCGGGCCAGGCCTTGGCGACACGGGCGGCCAGGACGAAGTCCTTGCGGAGGGGGTGACCCTCGAAGCCCTCCGGCAGCAGGAGGGGGTCGAGGCCGGGGTGGCCCTCGAACGTCACCCCGAACATCTCGTGCGTCTCGCGCTCGTGCCAGGCGGCGCCCGCGTAGACGGAGACCGCCGACGGGAGCACCGGGGCGGTGTGCGGGACGGTCGTGCGGACGAGGAGGCGGTGCAGCGGGGACAGGGCGACGACGTGGGCCGAGACGCGGAAGCCCGTGCCGGGTTCGTCGACGGCGCTGAGCCAGTCGAAGTAGGTGCAGCCCAGCGTGGAGCGGGCCGTCTCCAGCGCCGTGATCCAGGACGTCGGCGGTACGTCGACGGTCAGGACCTCGTACGACTCCTCGACCGTGGCGTCGGGGCCGAAGAGTTCCTCGGCGGGGCCGGGAAGCCAGCCGACGGTCATCGGTCCTCCTCACCGGGAGCGGCCGGGTCCGTCCCCGGAGCGGTCGTCGCCGAGGGGGCCGGTGGCTTCACCAGGCCGCTCTGGAGCGCGGCGGCGGAGGGGCGCGGCGCGGCGGAGCCGTAGCGCTCCCCCAGCGATTCCCGGGCGATCTTCTCCTGGAGCTTGAGGATGCCCTGGAGCAGTGCTTCGGGGCGCGGCGGGCACCCCGGGACGTAGACGTCGACGGGGATGATCTGGTCGACGCCCTTGGTGACGGAGTAGGAGTCCCAGTACGGGCCTCCGCAGTTGGAGCAGGCGCCGAAGGAGATGACGTACTTCGGCTCGGGCATCTGCTCGTACAGGCGCTTGACGGCGGGGGCCATCTTGTCCGTGACCGTGCCCGAGACCACCATCAGGTCGGCCTGGCGGGGGCCCGGGGCGAACGGGATCACGCCGAGGCGGATGAAGTCGTGGCGGGCCATCGACGCGGCGATGAACTCGATCGCGCAGCAGGCGAGGCCGAAGTTGAAGACCCAGAGCGAGTAGCGGCGGCCCCAGTTCAGGACCACCTTCATGGGCTCGGGGGCGAGGCGGGCGAGCGCGCCGAGCCGCTTCGGCTCGGGCAGCGGCACCGGCTGCCCCGGGGCGGCGGGGGTCACGTCCATGTCAGGACGCCCTTCTTGTATGCGTACAGCAGGCCCACGGCCAGGAAGCCGAGGAAGATGAACATCTCGACGAGCGTCGCGGCGCCGTAGCCGGGAGCGGCGAAGACCGTGGCCCAGGGGAAGAGGAAGATCGAGTCGACGGCGAAGATGACGTAGAGGAAGGCGTACACGTAGTAGCGGACCTGGGTGTGGGCCCAGCCCTCGCCGACGGGGTCGACGCCGCACTCGTACGTCAGGAGTTTCTCGGGGGTCGGTACGACGGGCCGCAGCAGGCGGCCCGCCCCGAAGGCGACGGCGACGAACAGCACGCCCACGACGGCGAGCAGCCCGACGACCGAGTAGGACTGGAAGTAGTCCGCCGCGACGACGGCCCCGGTCGCCGTGACAACGGTCGGTTCCGGCACGTCAGCCCCTCACTCCCTGACCTCGTTGCGCCCCGTCGTGCGCCGTCGCGCACTCTGTGATGCGCCATGTTCGACGATCTGTACGGACGGGAGTCTAGGGCCTGCTAAAGAGAGCGTAAGCAGCCCGTCACACGTCGACCATTCCTCGGTCCTCGGTGACGTGTTCACGTCTCACGGTGTGAACACGGCCCCGTGGCGCTCCTCCGGCCCGACCGCGCCGGTCCGTCCCGGCCCGTGCCGGCCCGTCCCGGATCGGCGTCCTGTCCGCTCCTCACCTCCAGGGGTTCCCGGGAGTCCCCTGGGGGTGGGGTTATCCCCAGTGCATCGCGGCGGCCCACCTCATGGCGCGGCGGCGCGCCGCCGGGCAGGCTAACGGATATGACCGAACGCCTCACGCCCGCCGGCCCGCCGGACGCCCCGTCCGACACCGACCGCCCGCCCGCCGTACGCCTCGCCCTCGACCCGCAGACCTGGAGGGAGATCGCCCATCTCCTGGTGAACCTGCCGGCCTCGCTCGTCGGGTTCGTGTACGTGGTGACGATGCTCGCCGTGGGCGCGGGGCTCGCGGTGACCGCCGTCGGGCTGCCCCTGCTCGCGGCGGTTCTGCGGGGGTCGCGGCAGCTGGGCAAGGTGGAGCGGGCGCGGGCGCGGGCGCTGCTGAGGCTGCGGATCGACGAGCCGAGTCCGTTGCCGGTGCGCCGGGTCGGCTTCTTCGGCTGGCTGTGGTCGAGCCTGAAGGACCCGGTGGGCTGGCGGGCGGTGCTGTACGACCTCATACGGCTGCCCTGGGGCATCGCCACCTTCACGATCACGCTCGTGTCGCTGTTCGTGCTGTGGCCGGTGCTGCCGTTCATCGCGCGCGGGCTGACGAACGTGGACCGGGCGATGGTGCGCGGGCTGCTGTCACCCTCCGACGAGCTGGAGCGGCGCATCGCCGAACTGGAGTCGGACCGGGGGGTGGTGGTCGACACGGCCGCCGCCGACCTGCGCCGCATCGAGCGCGATCTGCACGACGGGGCGCAGGCCCGGCTCGTCAACCTCGCGATGGGGCTCGGCCTGGCGAAGGAGAAGCTCCTGGAGGACCCCGACGCGGCCGCGTCGATGGTCGACGAGGCGCACGGCGAGGTGAAGCTCGCCCTTCAGGAGCTGCGTGACCTGGCCCGCGGCATCCACCCGGCGGTCCTCACCGACCGGGGTCTGGACGCCGCCCTGTCCTCGATCGCCTCGCGGTGCACCGTGCCCGTGAGGGTGACCAGCGAGCTCCGGTCGCGGCCGGCCGCCGCCATCGAGGGCATCGCGTACTTCACGGTCTCCGAACTGCTCCAGAACGTCAGCAAGCACAGCGGGGCGAGAACCGCGTCGGTCGACGTCTGGCGGACGGACGACCGTCTGCTCATCCAGGTCCGGGACGACGGCCGCGGCGGGGCCGGCGTGGACGGCGGTACGGGCATGGCGGGCCTCGCGGACCGGCTCGGCGCGGTGGACGGACTGTTCGTCGTCGATTCCCCGGTGGGCGGCCCGACGGTCATCACGGCCGAACTGCCGTGGCGTGACCGCCAGAACGAGCCCGCGCGGTAATCGCCGCGAGGGCCCGGGGTTCACTCGATGGATACCTCCGGCCGACGGGCCGTGGGTGGAGGGCCCGGGAGCGAGGACCCTGAGCAGTGGTCCCCGGTCCCGGGCCCTCTCCCGTTCGCGTGGGCCGGCGCAGGCCCGTCGGGGTAGGGAAAACCCCCCGCTCAAGACGCCGATCCGCTCCATGTCCGGCTGGGCTCCGGAACGGCAGGCTTGGGGAAGAGGAAGCAGCCGACGCGTGGAACACGTCGACGCGCGGAACGGACCGGCACGCGGAACGGACCGCGGCGCACGACGGACCGGGGCGCGAGACGGACCGAGGCGCAGGACGAGACGAGAGAACGGACGAACCGATGGCCACGGAGTACGGACACGGATACGGGCACCGCGGCGGGTCCGGATTCGGCGGGGCGGGCGCCGACGGGCGGTCGCACCGTCTCCCGGCCCCGCTGCGGGCGCCGTTCGAGGCCCGCACCTGGCGCGAGTTCGGCTACGTGCTGCTGGGCCTGCCGCTCGGGATCCTCATGTTCACGTTCGCGGTCACGATGGTCTCGCTCGGCGCGGGCCTGCTGGTCACCTTCCTGGGGGTCCCGGTGCTCGCCGCCACACTGGCCGGCTGCCGCGGCCTCGGCTCGCTGGAGCGGGCGCGGGCGCGCGGGCTGCTCGGGGCCGAGGTGGCCGAGCCCGAGCCGCTGCGGATGAAGAAGCACGGGGCGATGGCATGGATGGGCGCCGCGCTCAAGAGCGGCACGTCGTGGCGACACCTGCTGTACGCGGTGGTCCAGTTCCCGTGGTCGGTGTTCTCCTTCGTCGTCGCGGTGAACTTCTGGGCGTACGGGTGGGCGATGCTGACGTATCCGCTGTGGTTCTGGGTCTTCCCGATGTACGGCGGTCAGGACGGGCTCCAGCTCTACGGCGACGACACGCACTCGATCTACCTGGACAACCCGTTCGAGATCACGGTGACCGCGCTGGTGGGACTGCTCTTCACGATGGCGACCCCGTGGATCGTGCGGGCGCTGACGAGCGTGGACCGGCTGATGGTGGGCGGGCTGCTGGGCCCCTCGCGGCTGGCCACGCGCGTGGTGGAGCTGGAGTCGGACCGGGGTGTCGTGGTCGACACGGCCGCCGCCGACCTGCGCCGCATCGAGCGCGATCTGCACGACGGGGCGCAGGCCCGGCTCGTCGCCCTGGCGATGGACCTGGGGCTCGCCAAGGAGAAGCTGGCCGAGGACCCCGGGGCCGCGGCGCGGATGGTGGACGAGGCGCACGGCGAGGTCAAGACGGCGCTGCAGGAGCTGCGGGACCTCGCGCGCGGCATCCACCCGGCGGTGCTGACCGACCGCGGGCTCGACGCCGCGCTGTCCGCGGTGGCCTCGCGGTGCACGGTGCCGGTGCAGGTGGAAGTGGACCTGGCGGCGCGGCCGGCGCCCGCGATCGAGGGGATCGCCTACTTCACCGTCTCCGAACTGCTCCAGAACATCAGCAAGCACTCCCGTGCGACGCGGGCGACCGTGGACGTGTGGCGGGTGGACAGCCGGCTGATGATCCAGGTCAGCGACAACGGGGTCGGCGGTGCCGACGCCACCGAGGGGTCGGGACTGGCGGGGCTCGCGGAACGGCTCGACGCGGTGGACGGGATCCTGGTGGTGGACTCGCCGCCGGCCGGTCCCACCCGGATCACGGCGGAGCTGCCCTGGCGGGGCTGAGACTCCCCGCAGAACGCGCGCGAGGGCCCCGGTGCTTCCCACCGGGGCCCTCGCGCGAAGCGCGGCCTCCCGCCGGGATCGCCGCGCGGCGCGGTGCCACCGCCGTCGCACCCCGGCGCACCGGGATGATCGCGCGGTGGTCGTCGCGGCGCACACCCCACCGGGGTGATCGCGCGCAATCGTCGAGCCGTACACCCCACCGGGGTAGCCCCCGGTCCGGTCCCCTGCCCACCCGGGCCACCACCAGGCCCCTCTTCACGCCGCCCGGGCGCATCCGCATCCGAATGCTGGAATGCTGGGGTCTGTCGTACGAGCGGGCACGAACCCGGTGGAGCCGGGGGCGGCCGGGGGCGGGCTCTGGGGGGCCGAGGAATCGTGGAGGACAGGGTGCGGGTGGTCATCGCCGAGGATTCAGTGCTGCTCAGGGAGGGCCTGACCCGGTTGCTGACCGACCGCGGACATGATGTCGTGGCAGGGGTCGGGGACGGCGAGGCGCTGATCAAGACGATCACCGAGTTCGCGGCGCAGGACGCGCTGCCGGACGTCGTCGTCGCGGACGTACGGATGCCGCCGACGCACACCGACGAAGGCGTGCGCGCGGCCGTGCAGCTGCGCAAGGCCCATCCGGGACTGGGTGTGCTCGTGCTGTCACAGTACGTGGAGGAGCGCTACGCCACCGAACTGCTGGCCGGTTCGAGCCGGGGCGTCGGCTATCTGCTCAAGGACCGGGTCGCCGAGGTGCGCGAGTTCGTGGACGCGGTGGTGCGGGTGGCCCAGGGGGGCACCGCACTCGACCCGGAGGTCGTGGCGCAGCTGCTGGGCCGCAGCCGCAAGCAGGACGTGCTGACCGGGCTGACGCCGCGGGAGCGCGAGGTCCTCGGGCTCATGGCCGAGGGCCGGACGAACTCCGCCATCGCCCGTCAGCTCGTGGTCAGCGACGGAGCCGTCGAGAAGCACGTCAGCAACATCTTCCAGAAGCTCGGCTTGTCACAAAGTGACGGGGATCACCGGCGTGTTCTGGCCGTCCTCACATACCTGAACTCATGACGACCTGACAGTCTGTCAGTTGTCGAGCAGAACCAAAGCGGGAGCGGGGAACGTCTTTCGAGGAAGGGGCCGGGGGCGGGAAAAATCGTGACACGTCAGGATGCCAGGACGTCTCATAACGGCGTCCACCATGCGAATGGCCTAAGGAAGGCGACCCTTACCGACGTAGGGTTGAAGAAGGAAGGGTCTGTGGGAAGGCCACTCCCGGACAGCCGCCTCAAAGGAGGTCCAGTTCAGTGACGAGCAAGGTCAGCAGCCCAACGGAACAGACCGACGAAGCCGTCGTAGGAGAACAGCGCAAACCGCCGGGGGCGAAGGACGTCCGCCGGGTCGACCGGGTCATCATCCGGTTCGCGGGGGACTCCGGTGACGGTATGCAGCTCACCGGCGACCGCTTCACCTCGGAGACTGCCTCCTTCGGCAACGACCTCTCGACCCTGCCGAACTTCCCTGCCGAGATCCGCGCGCCCGCAGGCACACTGCCGGGCGTTTCGTCTTTCCAACTGCATTTCGCCGACCACGACATCCTGACCCCCGGTGACGCGCCCAACGTCCTCGTGGCCATGAACCCGGCCGCGCTGAAGGCGAACATCGCCGACGTGCCGCGCGGCGCGGAGATCATCGTCAACACGGACGAGTTCACCAAGCGGGCGATGCAGAAGGTCGGCTACGCGGCCAGCCCGCTGGAGGACGGCTCCCTGGACGGCTACAACGTCCATCCCGTCCCGCTCACGACGATGACCGTCGAGGCGCTGAAGGACTTCGAGCTGTCCCGCAAGGAGGCGGAGCGCAGCAAGAACATGTTCGCGCTGGGTCTGCTGTCGTGGATGTACCATCGGCCGACCGAGGGCACCGAGAAGTTCCTGCGGACCAAGTTCGCCAAGAAGCCCGACATCGCGGCGGCGAACCTGACCGCGTTCCGCGCGGGGTGGAACTTCGGTGAGACGACGGAGGACTTCGCGGTCTCCTACGAGGTCGCGCCGGCCTCGAAGGCCTTCCCGCCCGGCACCTACCGGAACATCTCCGGGAACCTGGCCCTGTCCTACGGTCTGATCGCCGCCTCCCGGCAGGCCGATCTGCCGCTCTACCTGGGCTCCTACCCCATCACCCCGGCCTCCGACATCCTTCACGAGCTGTCCAGGCACAAGAACTTCGGGGTGCGGACCTTCCAGGCGGAGGACGAGATCGCGGGCATCGGCGCGGCGCTGGGCGCGGCGTTCGGCGGCTCGCTGGCGGTGACGACGACGTCGGGTCCGGGCGTGGCGCTGAAGTCGGAGACGATCGGGCTCGCCGTCTCCCTCGAACTGCCCCTGCTCGTCATCGACATCCAGCGCGGCGGCCCGTCCACGGGTCTGCCGACCAAGACCGAACAGGCCGATCTGCTGCAGGCGATGTACGGGCGCAACGGCGAGGCCCCGGTGCCGATCGTCGCGCCGCGCACGCCGGCCGACTGTTTCGACGCGGCGCTGGAGGCGGCCCGGATCGCGCTGACGTACCGCACCCCGGTGCTGCTGCTCTCCGACGGCTACCTGGCCAACGGCTCCGAGCCGTGGCGCATCCCGGAGACGGACGAACTCCCGGACCTGCGGGTGCAGTTCGCGCAGGGCCCGAACCACACGCTGGACGACGGCACCGAGGTGTTCTGGCCCTACAAGCGCGACCCGCAGACCCTCGCCCGCCCCTGGGCGGTCCCCGGAACACCCGGCCTGGAACACCGCATCGGCGGTATCGAGAAGCAGGACGGCAGCGGCAACATCTCCTACGACCCCGCCAACCACGACTTCATGGTCCGCACCCGCCAGGCCAAGGTCGACGGCATCGACGTGCCCGACCTGGACGTCGACGACCCCACCGCGGGCACCGGCCGGGCCGCCGGCACCCTCGTCCTGGGCTGGGGTTCCACCTACGGACCCATCACCGCGGCCGTGCGCAGGCTGCGCAACGCCGGGGAACACATCGCGCAGGCCCACCTGCGCCACCTCAACCCCTTCCCGCGGAATCTGGGCGCGGTGCTCAGGCGTTACGACAAGGTGGTGATCCCCGAGATGAACCTCGGTCAGCTCGCCACCCTGGTGCGGGCGAAATACCTGGTGGACGCGCACTCCTACAACCAGGTCAACGGCATGCCCTTCAAGGCCGAGCAGCTCGCCACGGCTCTCAAGGAGGCCATCGATGGCTGACACGTCAACCACAGGCCCGGGCGGCACGATCGAGGCGCTCTCCCTGGTCCCCCGGGCCGAGGCCAGGCAGTCCATGAAGGACTTCAAGTCCGACCAGGAAGTGCGCTGGTGCCCCGGCTGCGGCGACTACGCCATCCTCGCCGCCGTCCAGGGCTTCATGCCCGAACTCGGCCTGGCCAAGGAGAACATCGTCTTCGTCTCCGGCATCGGCTGCTCCTCCCGCTTCCCGTACTACATGAACACCTACGGGATGCACTCCATCCACGGCCGCGCCCCCGCCATCGCGACGGGGCTGGCCTCCTCGCGCCGCGACCTGTCCGTGTGGGTGGTCACCGGCGACGGCGACGCCCTGTCCATCGGCGGCAACCACCTCATCCACGCCCTGCGCCGCAACGTGAACCTGAAGATCCTGCTGTTCAACAACCGGATCTACGGTCTGACCAAGGGCCAGTACTCCCCGACCTCCGAGATCGGCAAGATCACCAAGTCGACACCGATGGGGTCCCTGGACGCCCCCTTCAACCCGGTCTCCCTGGCCATCGGCGCGGAGGCGTCCTTCGTGGCCCGGACCGTCGACTCCGACCGCCAGCACCTCACCGAGGTGCTCCGCCAGGCCGCCGCCCACCCCGGCACCGCCCTGGTGGAGATCTACCAGAACTGCAACATCTTCAACGACGGCGCCTTCGAGGTCCTCAAGGACAGACAGCAGGCGCAGGAGGCCGTCATCCGCCTCGAACACGGACAGCCCGTCCGCTTCGGCGCCGACGGCTCCCGCGGTGTGGTGCGCGACCCGCACACCGGCGACCTCCAGGTCGTCACCGTCACCCCCGACAACGCCTCGCGGATCATCGTCCACGACGCGCACGCCGCGTCCCCGACCACCGCGTTCGCGCTGTCCCGCCTCGCCGACCCCGACACCCTGCACCACACCCCCATCGGTGTGTTCCGCTCGGTCGACCGGCCGGTCTACGACACCCTCATGGCCGACCAGCTCGACACGGCCGTCGAGCAGAACGGCAAGGGCGACCTCGCCGCGCTCCTCGCCGGCGGCGACTCCTGGACGGTCGTCGGCTGAACCCGCCCGCAGGCGGTTCTCACGAGGCCCGGGGCCCGAGTCCCCGGGCTTCGTCGTACGCGGCGCGGGCCCGCTCGACGTCCGTCATGCGCTCATTGGTCCACAGCGCCAGCGACCGCACCTGCTCGGCGGCCTCGCGGCCCAGGTCGGTCAGGGAGTAGTCGACGCGGGGCGGGATGACCGGCTTGGCGTCCCGGTGGACGAGCCCGTCGCGCTCCAGGGTCTGGAGGGTCTGGGTCAGCATCTTCTCGCTGACGCCCCTGCCGACCGTGCCGATCGCCCGGCGCAGCTCGCTGAAGCGGTACGAACGCTCCAGGAGCTCGATCAGGACGAGGACGCCCCAGCGGCTGGTGACGTGTTCCAGGACGAGACGGTAGGGGCACATCGCCTCGCCGGCGTCGTACCCGTTCGCTGCGCTGATGCCGACGGCCATCCTCACACCTTACGCCGAGGCGGGTACCCCACGGGAAGACCCGCACCTTACTTCTAGGTGGTTACCTTACTTCAAGGTGGGTACTTTCCCATAGTTAGTGCAGCTCTTAGGGTGAGTGACATCCGCACCCCACAAGGAGATGTACGCCATGAGCATCGTCGTCACCGGAGCCACCGGACACCTCGGCCGTCACGTGGTCGAGCAGCTGCTGGAGAAGGTCCCCGCCGGGGAGATCACCGCCGTCGTGCGGGACGAGTCCAGGGCCGCCGACCTCGCGGCCCGCGGCGTACGGCTCGCGGTCGCCGACTACAACACCCCGGAGACCTTCGAGGGCCTGTTCGCCACCGGCGACAAGGTGCTGCTGATCTCGGGCAACGAGTTCGACAAGGGCCGCGTCCAGCAGCACCGGGTCGTCATCGACGCCGCGGAGGCCGCCGGGGTCTCCCTCCTCGCCTACACCAGCGCCCCCGGCAGCCTGACGGCCGCGCTGGCCGACGACCACCGCGCCACCGAGGACGTCCTGACCGCCTCCGGACTGCCCTACACGCTGCTGCGCAACGGCTGGTACCACGAGAACTACACCGAGAACCTCGCCCCCGTGCTCGCGCACGACGCCGTCGTCCAGGCCGCCGGCGAGGGCCGGATCGCCTCCGCCTCGCGTGCCGACTACGCGGCCGCCGCGGTCGCGGTGCTGACCGGCGAGGGACACGAGAACAAGACGTACGAGCTGAGCGGCGACGAGGCATGGGGCTTCGCCGAGTACGCGGCCGAGCTGAGCCGGCAGACCGGCAAGGAGATCGTCTACAACTCCGTCTCCCCCGAGACCCTCACCTCGATCCTGACCGGCGCCGGACTGCCCGAGGCCTTCGCCGGGAGCCTCGCGGGCGTCGACGTCTCGGTCGAGAAGGGCGAGCTGGCCGTCACCACCGGCGACCTGTCCCGGCTCACCGGCCGCCCGACCACCCCGATCGCCGAAGCCGTCGCGGCGGCGCTGAAGAACTGACGTCCCGGGGGAGCGCCCGGCGGCCCTGGAGAACCGACGTCCCGAGGAACGCCCGGCGCCCGTGCCGCACACCTCGTCTGTCATGACCGTATGGCGATACGGGCATGACAGGCGGGGGTGTGCGGCGCTACCTTCTTTCATGCTGCACGGAAGTTCCCCGACCGCACGGGAGCTCCGGGGCGCGGGACGCGACAGACGTCCGAGACCGTGGGAGAAGGAGACGCCGGTGGCCGGGCAGTCGAGGGGCGAGCAGCGCGTAGGTCTGCTGAACGGCTTCGCGGCGTACGGGATGTGGGGGCTCGTCCCCCTCTTCTGGCCGCTGATGAAGCCCGCGGGAGCGGTCGAGATCCTCGCCCACCGGATGGCGTGGTCCCTCGCGGTGGTCGGGATCCTGCTGCTGGTGATGCGCCGCTGGTCCTGGGCGGGCGAGCTGCTGCGGCAGCCGCGCAAGCTCGCGCTGATCACGGTCGCGGCGGCGGTCATCACCGTCAACTGGGGCGTCTACATCTGGGCGGTCAACTCCGGGCACGTGGTCGAGGCGTCCCTCGGCTACTTCATCAACCCCCTGGTCACCATCGCGATGGGCGTGCTGCTCCTCAAGGAACGGCTGCGGCCGGTGCAGTGGGCCGCCGTGGGCGTCGGCGCCGCGGCCGTCCTCGTGCTGACGATCGGCTACGGCCAGCCGCCGTGGATCTCCCTCTGCCTCGCCTTCTCCTTCGCCACGTACGGCCTGGTGAAGAAGAAGGTCAACCTCGGCGGCCTCGAATCGCTCGCCGCCGAGAGCGCGATCCAGTTCCTGCCGGCGCTGGTGTACCTGCTGTGGCTGGGCTCGCGGGGCGACGCGACGTTCGCCGCGCAGGGACCGGGGCACGCGGCGCTGCTCGCGGCGACCGGCGTGGTCACCGCGGTCCCCCTCATCTGCTTCGGCGCCGCCGCGATCCGCGTGCCGCTGTCCACCCTGGGCCTGCTCCAGTACATGGCGCCCGTGTTCCAGTTCCTCCTCGGGATCCTCTACTTCCACGAGGCCATGCCGGCCGAGCGGTGGGCCGGGTTCGCGCTGGTGTGGCTCGCGCTGTCGCTCCTGACCTTCGACGCGCTGCGCGCCGCGCGGCGGGGTGCGCGGGCCCTGAGGGAATCGGCCGAGGCGGCGAGGGCCGTCGCCGCGGACACCTCCGGGGAGGTCGCGGAGGTCGTCGCCGTGGCCGCGGGTACCGCGCCGGAGGCCGCGGGAGTCACCGCCGGGGCCGCCGAAACCGCCGGGTCCACCGGGTCCACCGGTCAGACGGGTGCACGCGGCGCCGTGTGACGAACGGACCGCGCCCGGGGCGAACCGGCGGGGCCCGCTCCCGTACGGCGCGGGGCGGGCCCGTACGGGATGAGGCCCCGACCGGCGAGTGACCTTGCCCGCACGGCCGGGGAAGCACTATGAGTGGCTCCATGACGCCGACTCCCGAGCCCGCGCCGGCAATCGCACCCGTCCACTGGAAGATCGTCATCGACTCCGCCGATCCGCACGCGCAGGCCGACTTCTGGTCCGCCGCGCTCGGCTACACGGTCGAGGACAACAGCGCCTTCATCGAGCGGCTGACGGGCCTCGGCGCCCTGCCGGCCGACGCCACCGTCGACTTCCACGGCCGCCCGGCCTTCCGGGACCTGATCGCCGTACGGCATCCCGAGGACCCGTACGACGAGGAACGCGGCACCGGCCTCGGGCGGCGCCTGCTCTTCCAGCGGGTCCCCGAACCCAAGACGCACAAGAACCGGCTCCACCTCGATCTGCACCCCGGCGAGGGGCGCCGCGCCGACGAGGTCGAGCGGCTGAGGTCACTGGGCGCGGGCGTGCTGCGCGAGGTGAAGGAACCGGCGGGCGAGTGGACCGTGATGACGGACCCCGAGGGGAACGAGTTCTGCGTCAGCTGAGTCCGGCCCCCGCTCGGACGCTCCGCTCCTCACTCACCGTGGGCACGGGGCGGCCGGGCGTACGGGTTGTCCGCGGCGAGGCGGGCGCGTTCCGCGAGGCGGACCATGCGGGTGCGGGCCGACTCGAGCTGTTCGAGGTCGTCGGCGGCGGGACCGTCGTCGGCCGCGAGCTCGGCCCACAGTCCGATCAGGTCCCGCCCGAGGTGCAGGCCCTGGAGCGGATCGCGGACCGCGCGCCACGCGGCGGCCGCGCTCTGGACGTTGCCGTAGGCGGCGCCCGCGTCCCGGTGGCGTCGGCGGACCCTCGCGAGGTCCAGCGACAGGTGGAACGACCTGAGCGCGTCACCGGCCAGATAGGCGATGTACGCGGTCAGCTCGCGCAGCTTCAGCACCTCGGGGTGTTCCTGGCCCAGCGACTGCGCCGCCTCCGCGACGGCGCGCTCCGCCATGCCCGCGGCGGCCTCGATGCGGCCCATCTTGACGGCCTCGTTGATCCGGGCGACGGGCTCGGCGAGGAACGCCGACGCGGCGTCCCGTTCCGGGGCCGGCTCCTGAGGACTCGGCGCGAGCACCGCCTCGGCCACGGCGTCGAAGCCGCGGGCGGGAGTGGGCTTCGGGTCCGGTTCCGGCTCCGGGCCCAGCAGCGACAGGGCCTCCGCCGCGGAGGCGGGCTTCCGCTCCGGGGCGGCCGCCTCCGGCCCGGGGACCCGCTCCGGCTCCGGCGCGGAGCCGGTCACCGGGGCCGGGCCGAACTCCCCCGTCGGGGCGGCCACGGCGGCGGCCGCCGACTCCGGCACCGCCCGCAGAACCCGCGTCGACGCGGAGCCGGGCAACGGCCTGGGTTCCGGTACCGCCCGCAGCACGAAGGTGGACGGCGTGGGGGTACCGGGCACGGCGGGCTCGGCCGCGGACACCTGGCCGGGACCCGGGGCGGGAACGGAAGCGGGAGCGGACACGGGGGCGGGCGCGGGAACCGGGGGCGCCTGCGGCACGGACTGCGGCTGCGGCACGAACTCGGCGGTCACCGCCGGCTCCGGCCCGCGCACCGGCGCGGACTGCGGCTCCGGACGCACCGGCACCTCCGGCACGACCTGGGGCTGCGGCTGCGGCTGCGGCTGCGGCACGAACTCCGCCGTCACCGCCGGCTCGGGCGCGCGCACCGGCACGGGCCGGGGCTCCGGAACGGGCTCCGGGCGGACCTGCGACTCGGGCGCGGGCGGTGCCGGGTGCTGGTACTCGGGCGTGGGCGGTGCCGGGTGCTGGTACTCGGGTGCGGGCGTCGCCGGGACCGGCGGTGGCCCGTTCTCCGGTGCCGGGACGGGGTGCGCCTGCGGTTCCGGCACCGCGCGCAGGACGTACGTCGCCTTGTCCCGGCGCGGAGCGGCCGGTGCCTCCGGAGTCTGCGCCGGCGCCTCCGCGGACACCGGGACGGGCGGAACCGGCGGGACCGGCGGCTCCGGACGCCGCTGCGCAGACGGTTGCGGCACCCCCTGGACCGGCGCCTGCGGCATCCCCTGGGCGGAGGCGTGCGGGACGTCGCCGGCCGGATGCCGCGGGCTCTCGTGGCCCGGGGCCCGGTGGTGCTCCTCGGCCCCGAAGCGCGGACTCTGCTCCGGAAGCCGGGGCTGCGGACGCTGCCCCTGGTCCGAAGGCCGGGGACGGTACTCCGGAGCCGACGGCTGCGATCCGTACTCCGGCGCCTGGGGCTGCGGGACGTACCCCGGAGCCTGGGGCTGCGAGCGCCGCTCCGGAGCCGACGGCTGCGGGCGGGGCTCGTGGAGTCGCGCGGGCGGTGCCACCTGGACCGGCTCCGCCGTGTAGCGGCTGGAACCGTCGACGTGCACCTGGAGCGGTACGACGTAGCCGATGCGCTCGTCGTGGACGCTGGCCAGCACCGGGTGTCCGGTGGCGAGGGCGAGGCGGTGGAGGTAGTTCAGGATCGCGCCCTGGACCGTCTCGCCGGGCGCCGCCACGACCGGCATGCCGCCGACCGTGGCACAGCCCTGCGCCACCGCGGCACCGGGCGCCACCGCCGTGTCCGCGGACGCCGGCACGTGCACCTCGATCGGCGTCATCCCGGCGGTCGGCTGCCCTCCGGCACCGGGCGCCGAGCGCTGCCGCTTGAGTTCCCGCTTCTGTTCGCGGCTGAGTCGAGACATCGGTTCCCTCACGAAGGGGTGGTCGAGGACGGGTTCGAGGACATCATCGGGGCCGAGGGCGAGATCGCCGCCGGTGACGAGGAGGACGAGGACGCGGGCCCGGAGGCCGACGGCGAGGGAAGCGGGTCCGCCGCCTCCACGGCCTCCACCTCGGCGACGCGCCACGGACGGCCGTCACCCGCCCGGGTGAGCTTGAGGTAGACGCTCGCGCGCGGACCCGTGCCCGTCCAGCCGTCGCGGCCGTGGGCCGTGCCCTCCACGAAGAGGGCGCGGTAGGCCAGGACGGCCGTGTCGGCGGGGCCGTCGGCCTCGTCGTCCGCGGTCACGTCCACCGTGGTCCAGGCCCGGTGACCGGCCCAGGCGTTCCACTCGGCGCCCGCCCCGCTCGCGGGACGGTACGACCGCTCGGCCGCGGCCCTGGCCGGGGTGAACCAGCGGGCGGAACGCAGCACGGCGTCGTGGGGACCGTAGTCGTACTTCGTGTCGTAGCCGTACGCCACCTCCGCCCACGCCTCCGATACCTCTGTCGCGTCCGTCCCGTCGACGCCCGACGGGCTCGGCACGTGCGCGTCCTCGCCCAGCGGTCTGCCCGCCGGGAGGGACGCCTTCGGCGCCACGGACGGCACCGCGGAGGGCGACGAACCCGGCGCACCCACGTCATCACGATGGTCCCGCAGGCCACAGCTCGTCAACGCCAGGATCCCGGCCAGGGACACGACCGTCAGCGCGGCGAAGTTCCCGCGCGTCCCGGTGCGGACCGCCGCGGCCGTACGCGGGGCACTTGTCGTCCGCGTCGTATGTGTCGCACGCGTCGTCCGTGTCGTCCGTGTCGTCCTCATCCTCGCCTCCCTCCTCACTTCAGCCCCAGCCAGGGTGCCGGATCCACGTACTCGCCGTTCTGCTGGACCTCGAAGTGCGCGTGCGGTCCGGTCGACAGGCCGGTGGAGCCCACCTCGCCGACGCTCTGGCCGACCCGCACGTGCTGGCCGACGCTCACGCTGGCACGGCTCCTCATGTGGTTGTAGGTCGTCGAGATCCTGTCGCCGTTGATGGTCCCGTGCGAGATGATCACGCGGTTGCCGTACCCGTTGGACCAGCCGGCGAAGGTGACCGTGCCGTCCCGGGCCGCCTTGAACGGCGTACCCAGCGGCGCGGCGAAGTCGATGCCGGTGTGCAGCTTGCGGACGTGCTTGATCGGGTGCATGCGCATGCCGTACGGCGAGGTTATCCGCGGGGTGCCGGAGAGCGGCATCGCCAGTTCCTGTCCGGCGGGGATCCTGCCCGGCGGATCGTCCACCGACTCGTACTTGGGTATCAGGGACTTGATGCGGGCGACGTAGTTCCGGGTCTCGGTGTACGGCGGCATGCCGCCGTACTGGTGCACCGCGCCGGGCCCCGCGTTGTACGCCGCGAGCGCGAGGTCGAGTGTCTCGCCCCTCGCCTCGCCGCGCCTCTTGTACCTCTCGACCTGCTTGGCGAGGGCACAGTCGTAACGGCCCTGGGCCATGATCGCGTCACCGGGATCGTACGGAGAGGCCCGGCCGTTGCCGTCGTCGTCCTTGCCCCAGCTCGGCCAGGTCCCCGGCATGAACTGCGACAGGCCCTCGGCGCCCACGGGAGAGCGTGCGTTGGGGTTCCACCCCGACTCGGCCTCGATCTGCGCGGCGACGACCGCCGGTTTGATGACGTCGCACATGGCGCCCGCCTTGAGCACCCAGGGGACGTAACTCGCGGGCACGGCACCGTCCTTCAGCCCACCGCCGCCCGACCCCGGGTTCTCCTCGCTCGAGGCCCCGCTCACCGCGACCATCATGACCACCGGCATGATCACGACGGCCAGGCAGCCGCCGATCACCCAGCTCGTGGTGGATCCGCCCCCGTTGGACACCGGCCCCCCTCAGCCTCATGTTCCGGTCGTGTACATGCGGTCGAGTCTCTCGGTTCCCACCCGATTCCCGCGTCACCACGGCGTCACAGGCTCGTCCCAGGAACTCACGCCCCGTTACCCGACCCGCCCGGGCGCCGGGAGGATCGGTGCACCGACGAGGACGGAGAGACCCATGCAGGGGATCGAGGGGGTGGCGATGCGGACGAACGAGGGGGTGACCGTGCGCGGGAACGAGGGCGCGGTGCCGCACGGGAGCGGGCCGCGCGGGCCCGAGATATGGCTCCGCGGGGCGGCCGGGGAGCCGGAACAGCCGTCGCGGCAGTACGAGGAGGAGCACCGACTCCTGCCGCGGGCACGGCAGTTCTCCTGGATCGCCACGCACGGCGGAGCCGGGTCCTCGACGCTCGCCACCGTCTTCGGCGGCCACGACGCGGGCCGCGACTGGCCCCGGCCGGACCGTGGCGAGCCCGCCTCGGTCCTGCTCGTCGGGCGTACGCACGCGGCGGGCCTGGACGCCGTGTCGCACACCCTCGACATCTTCCGCCGGGGCGACGCGCCGCCGGGACTCGATCTCGACGCCATCGTCCTGGTCGCGGACGCGCCCGGCCGGCTGCCGCGTCAGCTCACCCAGCGCGTCAAGGTGATCAACTCGGTCATCGACGTCTACCGCGTGCCGTGGATGCCCGCGTGGCGCACCGGTGACCTCACCGGACCGCTGCCGCGCGAGGCCGCCCCGCTGGCCCGCCTGACGGGAAGGACCGCGCCGTGACCACCCTGCACACGCTCGCCGCCACCCAGTTGGCCGTGAACTCGGACGTCACCGGTGAGCTCGACAAGGTCCTCGGCATCCTCGCCTGGCTCGTCACGGCCGCCGGTGTGGCGGGCCTGATGATCGTGGGGTCCCGGATGGCCCTGGCCCTCAAGTCCGGTGAGTTCGAGGAGCACCTGAGCCAGTTCCTGACGGTGCTGGGCGCCTGTGTCATCGGCGCCGCGGCAGGACCGATCGTCGGCTTCGTGCTCTGAGCCGCGACGGGACCGGCCGCCGGCTTCGCACCCCGGGCCCCGGACCCCGGCCCGGCCCACGGGCCGCCACCAGCCGCCCGCCGCCAGCCATTTGTCGTCTACCGCCTACCGTTTGCCGCTTGCCGTCCACTGCCCGCAGGCCCCGCCCGCCGACCGCGCGCGTTGCGCCAACCCCCCGAGGCACCATCACATCTGATGGTGCCTCAGTTCTTTCGCGGGTCTCCCACCTCGCCCTTCATGACGATCTCTTCCCGTCTGTCACGGACACGTCACCGACAGGTGCTGGATCCCTACATCGCTTGGCCCCGGCCCACGGGAGTCGCCAAGCTCACTGTGCACCGGAAACGCGGGGCGTCCCACGGATCCTCATCGCCCCCACGTACCGCTCACAGCAAGCACGTACCGCTCGTACCGAGCAAGTGCCGCTCAGACCCGGCGAGTTCCGCACCCCGTCCCGGACGGTCGCGCGGACGGCCGGCCTCATCGGGGAGAAACCATGTTCAAGGCGATAGCAGCCCAGGCCCACCAGTACGTCTACCTGGCGGACGGAAAGATCCCCAACCCCGACCGTGACGCGCCGGGCGCGCTGACCGGCAAGGTCGACACCGTCCTCGGCATCCTGGCCTGGGCCGGCACCGCGGCCGGCGTCGCGGGTGTGCTCATCACCGGCGCCATGATGGCGATCTCGATGCGCCGCGGCGAGGGCTCCGAGCACATGGGCCGCCTCGGCATGGTGCTCGGCGGCTGTGTCCTGGTGGCCACCGCGGGCCCCGTCGTCACGTTCGTCTTCGCCTGACCGACGCTCCGTCAGAGCCTGAGCGAAGGGAGCGCAACCATGCTGAACTCCGGCCGTCCCCAAGGGGGCAGCGGGGAGTGGGAGCGGCCGTTCTGGCAGCAGCGGAGCTGGATCCTGTCGGCCGGGTTCCTGCTGGTGCTGCTCGTGCTCGCCGCCTTCACGACGCTGAGCGGCGGCGAGGGAACGCCGGCGAACGCTTCGGGCGGCGACAGGCCCGCCCCGTCCGCGGACCCGGACCGGGACCGCGGCGGGCGGCCGGGCACCCGCCCCGCCGGCTGCCGCACCGACGACAGCGACCAGGCCAAGCCCACCCGGGCCCCGAAGGACTTCACCTGGAAGGCCGACGGGACGGGCCTGGTGCCGGTCTCGAAGACGGTGGGACCGCTCACGTTCGACGGGCCGGTCTGGTCCTGCTTCGCCCACACGCCGATGGGCTCCGTCATGGCCGCCCACACCATCACCGACCATCTGAGCTTCCCGGGCTGGCGCGAGGTCGTCGACCGGCAGGTCGTACCCGGCGCGGGCCGCGACACACTCGTCGCGAGCCGTGCCGCGGCGGGCGACAGACCGACCTCGGGCGAGGCCGACGGGGGCGGCTACGCCGGCTTCACCGTCCTGTCGTACGACAAGGAGAAGTCGACCGTGATGTTCGTCGTGCGGGTCCCCGGCGAGAACGCCTACGGCACCGCGTCGGTGACGCTGCGCTGGCTGGACGGCGACTGGAAACTCGCGCCCGACGCCGACGGGACCGTCTATTCGGGCATGTCGCAGATCAGCGGCACCAAGGGCTTCGTCACCTGGGAGGTGTGAGATGGCTTGTACCTGGCGGGTGTACGACTGCGTGATCGACGAGGCCGGCTCGCAGTTCACCGACGGTGCCGTCCTGGCCTTCGCCAGGGCGATCGGCGACGCGACCGCGGAGGTGCTCCAGGCGCTCAACGGCGTGTGGCTGAAAGTCGGCCTGGAAGACTCCTCCGGCCCCATCGCCAAGATCGACACGGAGGTGGACTGGCTCGTCGGCTACGTGGCCGTGGCCTCGCTGCTGATCGCGGCGATCCGCATGGCGCTGGACCGCAAGGGCCAGCCGATGAAGCAGGCGTTCCTGGGGATGTGGAAGGTCATCCTCGTCGGAGCGGTCGCCGTGCCGGTGGTCCAGGCGCTCACCCGTGCCTCCGACCTGTACGCGGAGGACGTGTACAGAAAGGCCGATCTCGGCGACCAGGCGTCCAAGATCCTCGGTGTGATGGCCCTCGAACAGCCGGGCCTCATCCTCATCTTCGGCCTGCTGGTGATGCTGTCGAGCTTCGTGCAGATCTGTCTGATGTACATCCGCATCGGCGTCATGATCATGCTCGTCGGCACGCTGCCGCTGGCCGCGGCCTCCTCGATGACCGGGTGGGGCGAGGGCTGGTGGAAGAAGCACGTCGGCTGGCTCGCGGCCTGGCTGCTGTACAAACCGGCGGCCGCGCTGATCATCTACTCGGCCACGTCGATGACCCAGGACACCGAGAAGCTCGACCAGACCATCGCCGGCATGGGCATGCTGATCATGGCGGTGTTCGCCCTGCCCGCCCTGCTCAAGCTGATCGTCCCGGCGACGGCGGCCCTCGGCGGCACCTCGGGCGGCACGGTCACCCTGAACGCGGTCAACAACGTCGCCACCGGCGCCGTCAGCATCGCCGCGGGCGGTGCCGGGGGCGGCGGGGGCGGCGGCGCCCCCGGTCCGCAGGGCTCGCCGTCCGCGGGTGCCGGAACTTCGGCGAGCGGCGGTGCGGGCGGTGCCGGTGCGGCCGGCGGCGCGGCGGCCGCGGGTGGTGCGGCCGCCGCGGGCGCGGCCACCGGCGGCGCGACCCTCGCCGTGCAGGCAGCGGCGGTCGCCGTGCAGACCGGTGTCGCGGCGGCCAGCGAGGTGGCCAACTCCCTGAACGACAACGACGGGATGAAGGGCCACAACCAGTAACGGCCGGGAGGCCGAGGAGCCACCGGGCTCCGGGAGTTCCGGGGCGGTGCGCGGGCCGCCCGTCACAGGGCCGGTCGCCGCCGCCCCGGAACCCCACCCAGTCACGTATCCAGCGCTTCGAGCCGGAAGAAGGAACCCCATGTCCACCGACGCCATGACGCGTCCCACGTACGGGAACTGGCGCAGGCCCCGCCGTCCCGGACTCGGTCCGCTGGGTCTGCTCGGCACCGTCGTCGCCTTCGGCGGACTGCTGGTGGCGCTGCTGGCTTCGCTGGTCTCGCTGAGCGCCGCGATCGCCGTCCTCGTACCGGTCGGGCTGTTCCTCGCCCCGCTGGCGCTGCGCACGGTCGACGGCCGCAACGTCTACCAGGTCCTCGCGATCCGCGTCGGCTGGGCGCGGCGCAAGTCGTCCGGCTCGCACACCTACCTCTCCGGACCGCTGTCCAAGCGCCCCGGCGGCCGCTACCAACCGCCGGGACTGCTCGCGCGCACCCGGATGCACGAGGGCCGCGACGCCTACAACCGTCCCTTCGGCGTGCTGCACCACCCGGGCCGCGGCCTGTACACGGTGGTCCTGGCCTGTGAACCGGACGGCGGCTCGCTCGTCGACCCCTCCCAGGTCGACATCTGGGTGGCCTCCTGGGGCGACTGGCTCGCGCGGCTCTCGCACGAGCCGGGCCTGCGCGGCGCCCAGGTGGTCGTGGAGACCGCCCCGGACACCGGGACCCGGCTCGCCGCCGAGGTGCTCCCCCGGATCTCCCCGGACGCCCCGGCCGCCGCGCGCGCCGTGATGGAGGAGGTCGTCGAGCGCTATCCGTCGGCGTCCTCCGAGATGCACACGTACATCGCCCTGACCTACGGCCCGACGGGCGGCCCCAGGCGCGGCACCGACGACATCGTCACCGACCTGTCGATGCGGCTGCCCGGACTGCTGTCCGGACTGGTCGCGGCGGGCGGCGGCAGCGCCTACCCGCTGGCGGCCGACCGGCTCGCCGAGATCGTCCGGGTGGCGTACGACCCCGCCATCGCCCCCGACGTGCTCAGCGCCCGCGCCGAGCACACCACGACCGGCGTGGAGTGGGCGGACGCCGGCCCGGCCGCGACCGTGGAGACCGTCACCTCGTACAGGCACGACTCGGGTGTCTCGCGCACCTGGATGCTGACGCTCGCGCCGCGCGGCACGGTCCGCTCCAGCGTGCTGCGCGGGCTCCTGGAACCGGCTCCGGGCACCCGGCGCAAGCGGGTCTCCCTGATCTACCGGCCCATCGACCCGGCGACCTCGGCCCGCATCGTCGAGTCCGACCGGCGCACCGCGCACTTCATGGCGGGCTCGCAGCGCGGTCTCGTCCAGGCGCGCGCCAGCTCGGAGATGCAGGCCGCCGAGCAGACCGCGGCCGAGGAGGCGGCGGGCGCGGGACTCGTGGAGTTCTCGCTGATGATGACGGTCACCGTGGACGACGAGGAGCAGTTGCAGGACGCGGGCATCACCGTGCGCAACCTCCAGGCCTCGTCCCGCATCCTGATGCGCCCGGCGGACCGGATGCAGGCCGCGGCCTTCACCTGCACGCTGCCGGTCGGCCTGCTCCCGTGGGAGCACACCCTCGTTCCGTACCAGATCAGGGAGGCACTGTGAGCAGCCGGCAGACGCAGGGGAACCCGGTCACCGCGCCGCCGCGCGGCTGGTACGGCCCCGCGGGCGGCCAGGTCGGGCACGTCGACCCGCCCGCGCTGTGGCGCGCGACCACCGTGCAGGCGTGCGGGCTGTGGCCGTTCGCGGCCGGCTCCGGCGCGCCGATGACCGGGGTCCCGCTCGGGCAGCACCTGCACACCGGGGCGACGGTGTGCGGCGACCCCATCTCCTGGTTCACCCGGGCCCGTTACATCTCCAACCCGTCGCTGTTCATGCTCGGCATGCCGGGCCTCGGGAAGTCGACCCTGGTCAACCGCATGCTGATCGGGATGTCCGCGACGGGCGTCACGCCGCTGGTCCTCGGCGACCTGAAGCCCGACTACGCCGACACCGTACGGGCGCTGGGCGGCCAGGTGATCTCCATCGGGCGCGGGGTCGGCGGCATCAACGTCCTGGACCCGGGCGCGATGGGCGAGGCGGCGGCCCGGATCGGCGGCGAGCGCGGCCGGATCCTGGCCGCGGAGGCGCACGGCCGGGTGCTGAACATGGTCGCGGCGCTGATCACCATCGTGCGCGGGCGTCCGATGGACGACCACGAGCAGTCGGTGCTGTCCGCCTGTCTGCACCATCTCGCGGAGCGTACGAAGCCGGGGCGGGCACCGCTCCTGCCGGACCTGCTGAAGGTGCTGGACGAGGGCCCCGACCGGGTCCGCGCGGTGACCCTGGACCGCGGGAACGTGGCCCGCTACCAGGAGGCCGTGGATCCCCTGCACCGCTCGCTCCTCGGCGTGCTCGACGGCCCGCTCGGCGACACCTTCGCCGACGAGACGTCCACCCGGATCGACCCGGCGTCGCCCGCCGTCTGCGTGGACATCTCCCGCATCGGCGAGGCGGACACCCAGCTCACCGCCGCCGCCATGCTCGCGGCCTGGTCGGACGGGCTCGGCACGGTCGCCGCCGCGCACGCCCTCGCGGACGCCGGACTCGCCCCGCAGCGCTGGTTCTTCACCGTCCTCGACGAGCTGTGGCGTCCGCTGCGCGCCGCCTCCGGCATCGTCGAGCGGATCGACGCGCTGACCCGGCTGAACCGCTCGCTCGGCCTCGGCGACGCGAAGATCACCCACACGCTGAAGGACGCCGAGGCCCTCGGCAGCGAGGCCGACCGGGCGAAGGCGCGGGGCTTCGTGGAGCGGGCGGGCATGGTCGTCTGCGCCGGACTGCCGCGGTCGGAGATGCGGGAACTCGGCGAGATCGTCGGCATGTCCGAGCGCGAGATCGAGCTCGTGTCCTCCTGGTCGTCCCCGCCCGGCTGGGCGAGCACCGGAGGCAACGAGGAGCCGCCCGGACGCGGCCGCTTCCTGATCAAGGTCGGCGGCCGTCCCGGCATCCCGATCAAGGTGTCGATCACCGACACCGAGCGGGCACTGCACAACACGAACACCCGCTGGTCGGAAGCGGGCAAGCCGTCCCTGCACAAGGGTCCCGGCCCCCATTCCAGCCCGTCCGGGGGAAGTTTCAGCCCGTCCGGCGTTTGAGGACCCGCGCGGAGCGCGGCTGGGGGCAGGGGGGCGCCGCCCCCGGGACGGGACGGGTAGGGGCGGCGGGGGCGAAAACCATCGACGGGGGAGCAAGGATGAGCAGCACACGCAGGACAGGACCCGGAGCCGGAGCCGGGGAGGACCTCCTCCCCTGGATCGTGCCGGGGGCCGCGTTCCTCATCGGCACGATGTTCCTCGGCGCCTGGCTGGGCGGAACCCTGGGCGCGGCGGTGAGCGGCGCCGGCTGGCACCCGCCACCGTTCGCCCTGTCCACCCTGTCGACCCTGGTGAAGGAGGGCCCCGGCCCGCTGTGGCCGACGGCCTCACCGACCGCGCTCGCCGCGGGCATGGCCACCGTCTTCGGGGCCGTCGTGGCGGCGATCACCGTCCCGGCCGTGCTCGTACGACGCCGGCTCGCCGCGCCCACCGGTCTCGCGGGCCGCAGGGAACTGGCCGCCCTCCTGCCCAAGGGCGCCGCCCGGCGGGCCCGCGAGCTCCGGCCGGGCCTGGCCAAGCTCGGCAAGGTCACCGCGGACGACACCGGGAACCTGCTCGGCAACCTGGAACCCCGCGGCCCCGAACTGCGCTCCAGCTACGAGGACGTCGAGCTCGACCTGATGGCGCCCCGCGCGGGCAAGTCCACCGGCATCGCCGTCCCGCGCGTCCTGCGCGCCCGCGGCAGCGTGCTGCTGACGTCGAACAAGGCGGACGTCTACAGCGTGACGCGGGCCGAGCGCGAACGGGTGGGCCGGGTCTGGACGTTCGACCCCCAGGGCATCGCCCACACCCCGCGCGGCCTGTGGTGGGACATGCTCGCGGAGGCGGCCACGATCGAGGGCGCCCGCCGGCTGGCCGGGCACTTCGTCGGCGCGGTCAACGACGACGCGTCCCGCCGCGACTTCTGGATCTCTGCCGCCCAGAACACCCTGACCGCCCTCTTCCACGCGGCCCACCGCGGCGGACGGCCGATCGGCGAGGTCCTCGCCTGGCTGTCCGACCCGGCCGACCGCACCCCGGTCGACCTGCTGCGCGACGCCGGGATGACGGCGCTCGCGGACCAGTTGCAGGGCACCGTGCAGGGCGCGGTGGAGACCCGGGACGGCATCTACGAGACCAGCCGCCAGTGCGTGGCCTGTCTGCTCGACCCCGCGATCGCCGCGTGGGTGACCCCTGATCCCGCACTGCCCCAGTTCTTCCCCGACCGGCACGTCCTGTCCCGTGACACGCTCTACCTGCTGTCCAAGGACGGCGGCGGTTCGGCCGCCGGTGTCGTCGCCGCGGCCGCCGACTCCGTGCTGCGCGCGGGAGTCGTCGCCGCCGAACGGATGGGCGGACGCCTCGAACCGCCGATGACGGCGGTCCTCGACGAGGCGGCGAACGTCTGCCGGATCTCCGATCTCCCCGACCTGTACTCGCACTTCGGCTCACGCGGCATCAACATCGTGACCCTGCTGCAGAGTTACCGGCAGGGCTCACGGGTCTGGGGCGAGGCGGGCATGGACGCGCTCTGGTCGGCGGCGACCGTCAAACTGCTCGGCGCGGGACTGGACGACGCCGACTTCGTGGAGAAGGTCTCCCGGCTGGTCGGCGAGCACGACGTGTCGACGGTGAGCTGGTCCAGGGGCAGGGACGGGCGGTCCCGGTCGACGTCGTACCGCCTGCAGCGCGTCCTGCCCGCCGACCGCATCCGCGCCCTGCCCAAGGGCACCGCCCTGCTCCTGGCCACCGGCGTCAGGCCCGCCCTGGTCCGGCTGCGCCCCTGGTACGCCGAACCGGGCGCCGAACGCATCGCGACGGCCGCCCAGGCCGAGGTGAGGGCCATCACCGCCCGCGCGGCCGAGAGGATCACGTCCCGATGACATCCGCGGCAGGGACGGCCCCGGTCGGCCGGGCCCGACGAAGTCCGCCGCCGCGGCCATCCTGGACGGCCGGGGCCCGACGAAGTCCGACACCGGAAGGAAGTGTTCTCGATGACGACCACCCCGGACGGGCGACAGCCCTCCGCCGCACCGCCGTTCATCCTGTTCCTCGACGGCCCCGAGTACGCCGGGGAGATGGGCCGGCTGGCCGTCTGGGTGAGCGACCTGCTCCTTCCCGTCTACGGCCGCGAGGCCACCTCCCAGCAGCCCTGGTGCCCCCGCTGGTGGGAGCACCCGGAGGCGGTCGCCCGGCTGCACGGGCTGTGGCTGGCCTGGCAGGAGCACACCGACCCGGCGGCGGGCGCGTCGGGACCGGCCGTCTGGCACCGGGACCACCTCGGCGCCGTACTGTCCGAACTGCGTTCCCCCAGCGGCCCGTTCGCGGGCTGCAAGAACGGCAGCCACCGCCCGAAGACGCCCCCCGCGGTCGAGTCGTACGAGGACGCGGTCACCGCGTCCTCCCGGCAGGCCGACCCGGATCCGTACGAGACCAGTCTCTGGTGAGCAGACGAGGAACACTCCGCCCATGAACGACACCCCCGCGCCCGACGCGTCCACGGCCGGCCCCGCGCCCTCCCTGCGCGCCTACCTCGGCCTCTACGCCGCCGGATTCGTGGAACGCGAGCAGATGATCGCGACCGTGGCCGCCTGGCCCTTCGAGGCCGAGGAAGGGCTGGACGAGGGCCATCCCGAGCCGACCCACCAGGACAACACGCCGTCCGTGCTCGCCGCGGCGCGGCTGCTCGGGCAGGTGACCCGCGAGGACGTCGAGGAGATCCAGCGCAGGATCGACAGCCGGCCGGACGGCCCGGCGGACGGGACAGAGCGGCGGCCATGACCACGGGCGAGAGGCCGGAGGCGGGACTCAGGCCCGAATACCGCGCGCTGTACAGGGAGTTGCAGACCCGTATGTCACCGGGCGGCGATCTCGCGCCGGGCGACGCGGACACGTTCAGCAGGTTCCGGCGCGGCGCGCTGTGGACACCGGAGCGCGAGCGGATGCACTCCGCGATCCTGGAGGAGTTCACCGCGCGCTGCGCGGGCCTGCCGCGCGACGGCCACGCCGCCCTGCTCACCGCCGGGGCGCCCGGCGCCGGGAAGGGCGGCGCGCTGCGCGGACTCGACGCGTGGCAGGGCCGCGACGACGGACTGGGGCACGAGCTGAGGCGGGTGCACGGCATCGACGTACGCGACTACGTGGTCCTGGACCCGGACCAGTTCAAGGTGGCGATCTTCGAGCACGGCGGATCGCCCCGTCTGCCGCCCCACGCACGCCTGTTGTCCGACGGGCGGCCGGTCGCGCCGTCCGAGACGGCCTCGCTCACCCACCGCGAGTCGGCCTTCCTCCAGGACGTCTTCGAGCAGTGGGCGCGCGCCGAGGGCTACAACCTCCTCTACGACGCGACGCTGCGCGACCAGCGCTGGAACGAGAAGCTCCTCGGCGATCTGCGTGCCGACGGCTACGACCGGCGGGTCCTGCTCTCGGTCGAGGTCCCCGTCGAGCAGTGCCTCGCCCAGAACGCCGGCCGCTGGCAGCACGGCCGCTCCGAGTTCGACGCGGGCCGCGACCGGTACGGCGGGCGCATGGCCCCCGAGGTCATGATCGAGGACCTGTACGCGCGCAGCACCTCGGGGCGCGGGTTCTCCATCGGCCGCGAGAACGCGGAGAAGCTGGTCGAGGGAGGTCTGGCCACCGCGCTGATCACCTCGGAGCGGGGTGTGTTCCCCGGCGGCCGGGGAACGGGCCCGGCACCGGGGCTCGGCGCCTCGGCCGGGGCGGTCTCGGGGGCCGGTGTCCCACCCGGCCCGATGCCGGGACCGGGCGTCCCGGTCGGCCCGGTGCCGGGGCCGGGTGTCCCGGCCGGGACGGGTTCAGGGCCAGGTGTCCCGGCCGGAGCGGGCTCGGGGGCCGGCGCCTCGGCCGCGTACCGGCAGGGGGACGCCACGGTCCGGGTCGCCACCGCGGCGCGCCTGCGGTCCGGCGGCGGGAGCGCCGCCCCGGCTGCCGGGCGGACACCGGGCGCGCCGGGTGCCGCGTCTCCGGCCGCCGCCGTACCGCGCCCGGCGCCCCGGCCACCGCGAGCGCCGTGAACGGGGTGAGCGCCCGGGACGGGTTACGCGCCCTGGTGGGGGGCGGTGCGGCCGGCGCCCTCCAGGACGCGGCGCTTGCGGGCGACGTTCTCGAGGAGCGCGGCCCGCTCGAAGCGGTGCGGGGCCCTGTCGTGCTCCGCGCGGCCGCGCTCCGAGGTGAACAGCTCCCCGGGAACGCTGTCGACGCCCCGCGGAAGGAACTTGAGGACTTCCTCGACCGCCGCGAGCGCGAACGCGGAGCCCTCGCGCTGGGCGTGCCGCTCGGCGGGCGGGGTGCGCAGCAACCGCAGCCCGCTGTCCGTGGCGACCTGGTCGCTGACCCACAGGAACTCACCGGGGTCGATGATCCGCGAGGGCTCGGGGCCGCCGAACGCCGGTGGCGCGGGCGGGAGTTCGTCGATGAGCCGGAACTCGAAGGAACGGGCGCGACCGCACCGCGGGCAGACGCCCTCGTACACCGCGACCAGGACACCGTCCCGCTCGTCGAGACGGTGCTCGCTCTCGAAGCCCTCCGCCCCGCACGCGCACGCGTGCAGGTCCATGTAGAGGTGTGCTTCCTGCGTCGAACGGGCGATCAGCATGCCGAGATCTTACGTGCCACGAGGCCGTTCAAGGGGGAAAGTGCCAGTGGACCAGGAGCCGATCGACCGTGGGAACAGCGGCCGTTCCGACCGGGCGGACGCCCGGCGCGACGTCCGGGGAGACGCCCGGAGGGATGCCCGGGAGGACGTCCGGGGAGATACGCGAGGCGACGTCCGGCCTGACGCCGGCGGGGACGTCCGTCCCGCCGGGGGTGCGGCGCCGCGCGCGGAGCCCGTCGTCATCACCGCGACCGACGTCGCGGGCAGCCGCTTCGTCTCGGGCACCGGCGCCGCGCCCGACCCCGGCCGGCAGGCGGCCGTCGTCGCGCAGGCGGAGAGCACCCTGCCGATGGTGGTGCGGAGCCTGTACCCACAGCGGCTGACCTCGCTCGAACTGCGGTCCGGCGCAGCCGGAGACCGCTTCTTCGCGCTCACCGACGACCGGGGCAGGGACCTCACGCTGCGCCTGGACGCCGTACCGCTCCCCTCCGGCACGGTCGCGCGGACCCACGTCAACACCACCTCGGACCAGCACGTCGTCCAGCTCTCCGACCGGATGGACCCGCGCCAGGTGGGCCGGGCGCTGAGCCACGAGATCGGCGAACTGCTCGCGGTGCGCGACCGGGCGACCCGGGCCGCCGCCGGTGATCCCGAGGTGGCGGGCGTCGCGCCGAACCGCCAGGACCTGCTGACCCGCGGCGGGCTCGGCGGCGCGGACCAGCGCCTGCGCCTCACCGAGGAGGACCTCGGCCGGGTCGGCGAGCTGAACTACCTGGCGGCCCGCATGAACGACGCCACCCTCGACGCCACCCGACGCGCCGAATCCCGGGGAGAGCTGTCGGCACTCGTCGACCACGTCGGCCTGCGGCCGCAGGCCCCGGCCGACTCCGACCGCCACGCGCCGGAGCTCCGGGACGCCGACATCCGCCGTGACGTCATCGACCAGCACCTGACCCGGGCGACGGGCGACGCCCTGCGTGAACTGGCCGTCCCCATCGAGCGGTTGAGCGCGGGCGACGCGGCCGAGCTGCGGGAGTTCCGGTCTCGGGCCGAGCACGCCCGGCCCCTCGGGGCGTCCTTCGCGGCCCCCCTCGTGCCGGGGCTCCGGCCCGACGGCTCCCCCGTTCCCCGCGAGGAACTCGCCGCGGCGGCGGCCCGGGCGGCCGAGGAGCGCACCCGGGCCGGTGCCGCCACCCTGGACCAGCTGCGCGCGGAGATCGCCGCCACCGGGGAGTGGCCCACCCGCCCCGTCGTCATCGGCGGTGGCGCCAGCCTCGTCGGACGCGACCCCCGGGCCCTGCTCGTCGACGCCCGCGGCCGCTGGCACCTGGACCCCGGCCAGGGCATCGTCCAGTCCCCCGACCAGACGAGGGACATGCGGGCCAACGGCGCCGGTGACGCCCACCAGTTCGCCGACCCCACCGCGCGGGTGCCGCGCGACGCGATCCGTCTGTGGGAGGACCAGCTCGCCGTGCGCGGACCGGTCGTCGACGGGACCGCGACCCTGGTCCCGGGACAGGACGGCCGCCTCTACGCGCGCATCCGGCCCGGCGACGGCTCCCAGGACCTCTACGTGAAGGTCGAGGGCACGCCGACCGTGGCCACCGGGCTGCCGCCGGAGATGGTGCCCGGCGTCGACCGCCGGGACGCGGTGGACCTGCCGGAGGCCCTCGACTCCGTACGCGGACAGCTGCCGGCAGGCTCACCGGCGCACGCCCGGCTGGCCGGTGGGGTCAGCGCGGAGCGGGCGCTCCAGGTGCTGCGGGAGGAAGGAGTGCTGGACGGTCTGCGCTCGGACGGCGGGGCGCGGGCCGCGCTCCGGACGCTCGACGCGACCGCCCTGTGGGAGCGGGCGCGGGCCGCCGCGCCCGGACGTGTCTTCATCGGGGACGAGATCGCCGAGGGGCGTTTCGACGCGCGTGCCGCGGGGGCCGAGGGGGCTCCGAAGACGTGGCTCGTCGCGGGCGCCGGGGGCACGGGGGTGGCCAACGCCGAGATCATCCTGGAGGCCGATCCCGAGGCGCGGGTCACCATCTACGGGCCGAACCTTCCTCCCGCGCTGGAGAACCAGGTGCAGTTCACCGCGCTGCGGGAGCGGTTCGTCAGCGAGTACGGGGGTGACGGGCGCCTCACCGTCGACATCCACCCCGACAACCGGGTCGGCGCCGTGCAGATGCACTTCGGGGCCGACGGGAAGCCGCGGTTCCGGGAGGGGCACGTGGAGGCGGACGCGTACGTGGCGAGCCTCGGGCGGACCGCGCCGATGCCGGAGGCCCTCCGGGAGCTGAGCGGGCGGACCCGGGAGGGGGGCGGGCGGGTTCGGGGGGACCTGCTGTTCGACCGGGACCGGCAGTACCTCGGTTACGGCGTCACGTTCGAGGCGGGGGGCGGGCAGCACCGGGTCGAGGTGACCGGTGCGGCGTCGCAGTTGCTGCCCCGTGACGTCTTTCCCCGGGAGACCCAGGCCGCCCTGGAGGCCATGGCCGTCCGCCAGGTGCCCTCGCAGAGCGGCAACGCGGCTCCGGGGTTCGCGCCCGTGGCCGAGCAGACGGCTCGGCTCGCGGAGGCGCGTGCCCAGGGGGCGGTGGAACGGCACGCCTCGGTTCCGGAGAGCTGGCGCAGGCCGGCTGTGGCGGGGGGCGGGGCCGTCAATCCCGTGGCGAGCGCGGCCCGTCTTCAGTCCGGCGGCGGGCGTCCCGGCGCCCCGGGCGGGGGTGCCGCTCCCGTCCCGGCACCGGGGGCTGTTCCTCCGGCACCTCGGCCACCGCGGCCGGGTCGGTGAGATCGGCGGATCGTGCCGGTCCGGTGGGGGGTCGGGGCCGTGCCGGTGCATCAGCCCGTCGCCGTTGGATGAGGCGTGGCCGTCGGTGGCGACGGGCATCGATGTACCGGCACGGCCCCTCCCGTGCGTCGCCGGGTGCGGATGCGTCGTGGCTCGGGTGCGAAAGTTTCAGCCCCTCCGGCGTTTGAGGAGCGGGGGTCCGGGGGCAGCGCCCCCGGGTTCGGGTCGGGTAGGGGCGGAGGGGGCGAAAGAACGCTGGGGGGGGGCGGGCGCCGGGCTCCGGGGGGGGCAGGCCCCCAGGGCTGATCCAGGAAGGTCCGGCCTGGACAGGTAAATGCGTGTGCATATATTGTTCACGCAAGTGATAGGCGCTGAAGCATCTCAGGGGGAACCATGACCCGCCGATTCCTGTTCGTGCTCGGCAGCAGCCGCCCGGACGGCAACACCGAGACCCTGGCCCGCAGGGCCGCCGAACAACTGCCCCCCGGCACGGAACAACGCTGGCTGTCCCTCGCCGAGCACCCGCTCCCCGACTTCGTGGACCTGCGCCGGGACGGCGACCACGTACGCCCTCCCGCCTCCGGCGCCCAGGGCCTCCTGCTCGACGCCACCCTCGCGGCCACCGACATCGTGATCGCCTCCCCGCTGTACTGGTACTCGGTGTCCGGGCTGACCAAGCGCTACCTGGACCACTGGTCGGGCTGGCTGCGCACGCCCGGCGTCGACTTCAAGGCCACCCTCGCCGGACGCACCCTGTGGGGCGTCACCGCGCTCGCGCACGAGGAGCCGGAGGTCGCCGACCCGCTGATCGGCACGCTGAACCACACGGCGGCGTACATGGGGATGCGCTTCGGCGGGGTCCTGCTCGGCAACGGCAGCCGGCCCGGCGACGTACTGAACGACACCGGGGCGCTGACGCGCGCGAAGACCTTCTTCGCCCAGGAAGCGCCGCTCGCGCGCTTCTCGTACGAGCGGTGAGACGCCCGGCGTAATGGCGCTCCCGCTCAGGCGGTGATGTCCTTCGTCGTGAACCGTGCCCACGCGGCCGACCCGAACACGGCCACGTACAGGCTCTGGAGGCCGAGGTCGCGGACCAGGTCGTCCCAGTAGACGGGGTCGCGCATGAGGTCGGCGAAGGACAGCCAGTAGTGGGAGAAGAAGTACGGCTGGAGTGCGTGCAGCTGGGGGATCTGGTCGAGGATCTGGACGGTGATCAGGAGCCCGACCGTCGTCGCCATGGCCGCGATGCCGCTGTTGGTGAGGGTGGAGACGAACAGACCTAGCGCGGCGACACCGGTCAGTGACGCGGCGACGACGAGGGCGATGAGCAGGGCCCGGCCGAGCCCCTCGGCGAAACCGATGCGGGTCCCGGAGATCGTGGTCAGCTCGCCCAGCGGGAACAGCAGGGCGCCCACCGCGAACGCCGAGACCGCCACCACCAGGGTCGCCACCAGGCAGAACGTCATCGTCGTCGCGTACTTCGTGAGCAGCAGCCGGGTACGTCCGGCGGGCGCGACGAGGAGGTAACGCAGGGTGCCGGCATTGGCCTCGCCCGCGATCGCGTCGCCCGCGATGACGCCGATCGCCATCGGCAGGAAGAACGGGAGGGTCGCGGCCAGGCCGGTGAACACCAGGAACAGGCCGTTGTTGGTGATCTGCGCGATGAACGCGGGGCCCTCGCCGCCACCGCCCGCGGTCGAGCCGCCCCTCGTCTCGATCCTGACGGCGACGCCGATGAGGACCGGCACGGCCGCGAGCACGCCGAGCAGCGCGATGGTGCGCCAGCGGCGGAAGGTGGTGACGAGTTCGTCGCGGAAGAGTCCGAGTGTCCACAGGAGGTTGGGGGCTCGGACGGTCCGCGGTCGTGCTCCCGTCGTCGTGCGGGCCGCTCCGTCGTCTCCCGGCCTCGCCGCCGGGGCCGCGCCCGGCTCCGTCGTCCCTGCGTCCTGCCTCGGCGTGCTTTCAGCCCGCGACATCGAAGCCCTCCCCCGTCAGCGCCACGAACGCGTCCTCCAGCGAGGCCCGTTGGACTCCGAAGCCGCGGACGCGGACGCCCGCCGCGACCAACGCGGCGTTCAGTTCGGCGAGTTCGCGATCCGGTTGTTCCGCGGTCACTCCCGTCCCGGTCACGACGAGATCCGTGACGCCCTGCTCCTTGAGGATCCGTACCGCGTCCCCGGTGTCCGGGGTGGTCACCACCAGCCGGCCCCGCGCGCCGGCCGCGAGGGCGGCCACCGGGCCCTGGACGACGAGCCGCCCCTGGGTCATCACGGCCGCGTGGGTGCAGACCTGCTCGATCTCGTCGAGGAGGTGCGAGGAGAGGAAGACGGTCGTGCCGTCGGAGGCCAGCTCCCGCACCAGGGTGCGGATCTCCCGCATCCCCTGCGGGTCGAGGCCGTTGGTCGGCTCGTCCAGGACGAGCAGTCGGCGGGGCTGGAGCAGCGCGGCCGCGAGTCCGAGCCGCTGCTTCATGCCCAGGGAGTACGCCTTCGCCTTCTTTCCCGCCGCGGTGGTCAGTCCGACCCGGTCCAGCGCGGTCCCGACACGGGCCCTGCGGGTCCGGGGGTCGGCGGTCGGGTCGGCGGCGTCGTACCGGAGGAGGTTGTCCCGTCCGGAGAGGAAGCCGTACAGGGCGGGGCCCTCGATCAGCGCGCCGACGTGCGGGAGCACGGCGCGCGCCGACCGGGGCATGGGCCTCCCCAGCACGCTCGCCGTGCCCGAGGTCGGCTCGATCAGGCCCATCAGCATACGGATGGTGGTGGTCTTGCCCGAGCCGTTCGGTCCGAGGAAGCCGAAGACGCTGCCCGCCGGGACGGTGAGGTCCAGGCCGTCGACGGCGAGCTGTCCGCCGCGGTACCGCTTGCTCAGCGCGCGGGTGGCGATCACCGCGTCGGCGGCGGACAGCTCCTCCATGGACTCCCTCGGTTCGTTTCGCCCGGCTGCTTCTACCGGGCCGCGTCGGCCGCCTCGACCAGCGCGGCCTTGGTGACGGCACCGGCGTACACCTTGCCGTCGTCGGTGATCAGCGCGTTGACCAGGCGGGTCGAGAAGACCGTGCCCGAGCCGAACTTGCCCTTGACCTGGTCGCCGAGGGAGTTCAGGAACCCGTCGACGTCGCTGTTGCCGGTCGAACCGGAGGCGCCGGACGGCAGTCCCTCGCCACCGCCGTCCAGGACGACGATCGTGTTCCAGCCCTCGCCGATGGTCTTCGGGGCGCCGGGGCCGTCGGCCGGTCCCTCGTGCTCCTTCGGCAGCGCCTTCCCGAAGTCCTTCGGCGCGTCGCCCTTCGTGCCCTCGAGGTCGTCGCCCTCGGTGACCTTCGCGCCCTTCGGCGGGGTGAAGTCGAACACCGACGCGGCCGGCCGGGAGAAGTCGACCTGGGTGAAGCCCGCGTCCACGACGGCCGCGCCGCCGCTCGCCGGGGTCAGCGTGAACTTCAGCGGCAGTCCGGTCCTCGCGTCCACCGCGATGCTGATCGCGCCGACCGTGGTGCCGGACTGCCGGGGCTTCACGACCAGCCTGTAGGCGTCGCGGCCCGCGACGTGCGCGGTGCCGTCGACGGTCACGGAGGTCGTGTCGTCCACGGACTTGAGGACCTCGTCGGCGAAGTCCTTCGGGGTGGCCGGGACCTCGCGCGGTGCCTTGCTCCGGCCGCCGTCGGCGTGCCCGGACTCGTCGGACGTCGTGTGGAAGACCTCGTTCGACTTGCTGTCGTACCCCCACACGTCCTTGCCGTCGTGGATGACGCTGTATTCGGCGGCGTCGTCCAGCAGGGAGACCTTGCCCCTGTCCGGGCCGTCGGCCGCGACGCGCAGCGTGTGCGTGCCCGAGGCCAGTTCGAGGAGCTTGGACTGCGGGTCGGCGGAGGAACCGTCGCGCCCCTCGACCGCGCCGGACAGCAGGCCGCTCTCCAGACCGCCCAGGTCGGGCAGTCCCAGATCGGTGCTGATCTTCACGGTGCCGGACAGCTGCTGGACGTCGGACTCGGCGATCTTCTCGATGAGCTGCTGCGCGGTGACCTTCGGCAGGTCGGGGTCCCCGGAGTCGGCGAGCGCCGGGACGAGTCCGATCGTCGCCGCCGCCACCCCCATCACCGCGACCGGAACGACGTACCGCGCGGCCTTGCGTCGCCCGGCGAGCCTGTCGTCGTCCTCCGCGGCCCTCGTGCTGTCGTCGGATTCGTACGGTGCCATGTGTGCCTTACCTCCGTCGTCGGCGGCGGCCCTGCCCTCGTTCCGTGTTCCACTCCCAAGCCGCCATTCTCACCCGGACCGGTGAGGAGTGGTGTTCTCCATCTGACCAAATGCGCCGGACGAACGCGTCAACCCCCGGGCTCAACTCCTCGTAGTCCTGCGGTATGACGTGGCGGGGCGGTGCCTCCCCCGACCCGTAGGGGTCACGTGCGGAGAGACACCGCCTGGTCACGCCCTCGGCCGGTCCTCTCCGGACCGGCCGCCCGTCTCAGCGCTGCACGAACACGTAGTCCGCCCGGTAGGGGACGCCCACGACCGCGCCCGGCGTGCACGGGCCCGCCGGGGCGACACCGCCCACGGTGTTCAGGCGCAGGATCTCCTGCGTGCCGGCCAGCAGGCCGTGGTCCTCGCCGGACCGTGTGGCCCGGAGGTCGAGCTCGGGGATGTTGGCCGCGCCGTTCGGGGTCTTCGCGATCAGCGTGCCGGTGACGGCGCTGCCGTCGGGCGCGATCCACTGCGGGGTAACGGAGTTGGGCTTCACGAACGAGTGGGCGATGTGGCCGCCGAGCCGTGCGGCGACATCGCGCTGGGCGAAGGCGTGGCCGCCGTCGGCCGGCTTGCACTCGTAGATCTGCTCGCCCTCGACCACGGACGCCTGGAAGTTGCGGAGGACGTCGCGGAAGTCGAAGGTGCCGGTCACCTTGTGCAGCTGTCCGCGGACGGCCCCGCCCGGGAACTTCGTGGTGTGCAGGTCGGCGTGGAACGACCCGGGGTCGGCCTTCAGCGTGTCGAGCAGGGCCGCGTCCTCGACCTTGACGGTCCCGACGGCGCTGTGGCCCCCGGTCCGGCGGAGCAGCCCGGTGAAGTCGATCTCGATGTCGCCGTCGGCGCCCTTCGCGCCCTGGTGGACGTGGAGCAGGGTGGGCCTGCCGGTACCGCGCCAGGTCACGGCGACGGACACCTCGTCGCCCTCGACCTTGATGAACTCCAGCGCGGCGCCGTCCTCGTCACCGGCGGCGGGGCCGCCCTCGGCGGATGCCGCGCCGTCGCCGCGCAGGCTCGCGGCGAGGACGGTGCCGCCGCTGCCGCCCATCACCGCGTGGCTCGTCACGACCGTCCGGCCGTGACGCCCGGAAGCGTGCGTGGCACCGCTCCCGGTGCGAGAGCCGTGGTCGGCGGCGGCCGCCGGGACGACGACGGCCGCGACTCCGGCCGCTGCGGCCACCGCGACGCCGGTCAGGATCAGGTTCTTGCGACGCGCCGCGGACATGGCGTTCGGTCCCATGGTTCCGGTTCCTCCCCATAACCAGGCCGACGCCCCCTGCGTCAGCTTCCGCGCACGATTACGGGCCCGGTCCGGCACGGGACTCACCCACCTCCTGTGGCGCCGGTCACACCACTCTGCATCGCTCAGAAGCAGTCAAATGTGGCGACCTTTCGAGCAAAAATCGGTTCGAATCCGTACGTACGGGTGGCAGCGACCGGAGTGCCCGGCACTCCGGGATCACAGGATCGAGGGATCGCCATGGTTGCCATCAGACACGTCACGGGATACGCCGCCACGGGCGCCGCCGTCCTGGCGCTCGCGCTCGCCGGATGCGGAGGGGGAGGCGGCAGCAGTGGCGGCGGCGACAACGGGAGCGGCACCGAGCGGAGCGGCAGCCCCGCGCGGAGCGGCACCACGGGGTCGGCGACGTCGACGCTGACCACCGCCGAGATCGCGAAACTGGGCACGGTCGTGACCGACGGCAAGGGGTACGTCCTGTACCGCTTCGACACGGACTCGGCGAACCCGACCAGGGTGAGCTGCTACGACACCTGCGCCACGCTCTGGCCCGCGGCCACGACCACGGACCGGGGCTCGGTGACCACGAAGGGGATCGACAAGAGCCTGGTCTCCACGGTGAAGCGCAACGACGGCACCACCCAGATCACCCTCGCCGGCTGGCCCCTGTACCGGTACGCCAAGGACGACGAACCGAAGGAGCCCTACGGCCAGGGAGTGGACGGAACGTGGTGGGCCGTCACACCCGGCGGAGCGAAGATCACCACACCGGTCGCGACGAGCCAGGGAGGCGGCGGAGGCTACTGACGGCCACCCGGCACGGGCGGGGTCACCCTGGCCGACACGGGCCGGTCGACACGGCCGGCCCGGACCGGGCATCCGCCGTCCGCGCCCCGGTCGGCTCGTGAACGGTGATCCACGCGTCGGCTTCCCGGCCGACCCGCCGGCCGGACCGACAGGCCGGCTCAGCCGGCCCGGTGCACCACCGCGTCCACCAGCTCGACCAGCGCGGCCTTCGCGTCGCACTCGCGCAGCGGGGCCAGCGCGGCGCGCGCCTCCTCCGCGTAGCGCACGGTGTCCCGGCGCGCCTGCTCCAGCGCGGGGTGCTCCCGCAGCCGGGCCAGCGCCTCCGCGTGCCGGGCGTCGTCCGTCAGGTCGGAGGCGAGCAGCTCGCACAGGGCGATGTCCTCGGCGAGCCCCAGCCGCTCGGCGCGCTCGCGCAGCCGCAGCACCGGCAGCGTGGCGATGCCCTCGCGCAGGTCCGTACCCGGCGTCTTGCCGGACTCGTGCGAGTCGGACGCGATGTCGAGGACGTCGTCCGCGAGCTGGAAGGCGACGCCCAGCCGCTCGCCGTACTGCGTGAGCACATCCACGACCGTCTCGTCGGCACCCGACATCATCGCGCCGAACCGGCACGCGACCGCGACCAGCGATCCGGTCTTGCCACCGAGCACGTCGAGGTAGTGGTCGACCGGGTCCCGGCCGTCGCGCGGCCCCGCGGTCTCCAGGATCTGCCCGGTCACCAGCCTCTCGAACGCCTCGGCCTGGATCCGGACGGCCTCGGGCCCGAGGTCGGCCAGGATGTAGGAGGCGCGGGCGAAGAGGAAGTCTCCGGTGAGGACGGCCAGCGAGTTGCCCCAGCGGGCGTTGGCGCTGGCCACCCCGCGCCGGACCTCGGCCTCGTCCATCACGTCGTCGTGGTACAGCGTGGCGAGATGGGTCAGCTCGACGACCACGGCCGAGGGCACGACACCCGGCGCGTAGGGGTCGCCGAACTGTGCGGCGAGCATCACGAGCAGCGGCCTGAACCGCTTCCCGCCGGCCCGCACGAGGTGCTGGGCGGCTTCCGTGATGAACGGGACCTCGCTCTTGGTGGCTTCGAGCAAACCCTCCTCGACAGCCGCCAATCCGGCCTGGACATCGGCTTCGAGAGCCTGGTCCCGCACGCTCAGCCCGAACGGCCCGACGACGGTCACGAGAGGTTCTCCTGTCTGCTGACGATCACATGCGAACTCGGTCGATCATTCGGTCGATGACACGGTTTGTCGATGTGTCGCTGCCATCACTCAAGTCAGCGTATCCGGTCAGGTTTCGATCACCGCGAGCGCCCACCGTCCCCCGGCCCACTTCGCTCCGCCAGGAGGTATGCGGGAGTACACCCGGAAGGCACACGGGAAGCACCTGCGTGCCCCAACGACGGATACCCCGGCTCACGGGCTCCACCCGATCACCGGCGATATGTTCATGATCAGACGATATGAACCGGCTTGCGACCGCATGCGGTGAGCGCCCCGCGCATGCATACGCCCCCCCTTACGGGATCACTCACGAGGGCGTCTCCGTCCCCCTCCCGGGCGACACCCGGTCCCCCTCCCGGGCGGCACCCGTCCGCACGCCCGGCGCCACGGCGCGGCGCCGCGTCCGGTACGGGACCCGCCGGGCCGGCGAAAGGAAAACGCCCGGTCGGTCTGCTTCGGCTTCGGCTTCGGCTTCAAGGCGACGGAGGAGGGACCCGGAGCCTGGAGGAGACCTGGAGCCCGGAGGCGAACCCGGGGCTCGACGGAGCCCGCGCGCACCCCGCAGGCCCCGGGCGCGCGGAGGGGACCCGGAAGACGTACACGATCGACGCGCGGGACTTCGTCACGAGCGGCGCACTCGCCCGCGGGAGCGGCGGCGGGGCTACCCGCGGGGTCGCCGGCGAGGGCTGCGACGAAGCCGTTCTCCGCCAAGCCCGAAAGAAGAGCCTTCCTCCCAAAGGTCACTGACCGAACGTCACACCGAAACCCGTTACCGCGAGGCGCACTTCGCCGCACGGCCGCCGCCCGGGTCCGGCCCGCTTCCGGCTGGCGGGCTCCGCCCCCACAGGCCCGTGCCCCCATGTGTCCCGCACCACAATTCCCGCTCCACCGGGGGCTGCTCGGCATCTTTCGAGGAGCCCGACACGTCCGCCGACACGGCCGCAATGCCCGAATTACCCCTCATGCGACCTTGATGCTCTTTGGTCTCGTGAATTGGGTCACCGGGCGACCGGGGCGCCACCGCGCGGCTCCCTCGACCCACCCCTTCCACGGAAGGCGAGTTGAGGATTCAATTCCGACACAATCGGACTTTTTGCCCGTGCATCAACTAGGCCAAAGCGATCTTCGCGGTCAAATCTCGTCTTGTTTCGGACATGTGCTCTCACATACGTTCTGGTCGACCCCGGGCGGACCGCCGAATCCTGCCGCCGCCCGGCAACCCATCGACCCACGCACGGCAGGAGCGGGGGAACCACAGGTAAGCCGCCGATCCGGACACACCGGACCGGCTCGGGGTGAAGCCGTGCCCACAAGCGCGGCCGGGCATCTCCCGCCCGAACCCGACAGCTCACCTCGCAGGCGCCGGAGAGGAAATTCGCCATGCCCGTACGAGGCAAGCACCGCCGCACGAAGACCAACGTCATCACCCGGGGCATGATCGTCGCCGGAACGGGCGGTATCGCCCTCGCCCTCCCGCTCGTGAGCGCGACCGGCGCCAACGCCGCCACCCCGGCGCAGGCCCCCCAGGCGGCGAAGGCCGCCCCCACCGCGGTGGTCCCCAACGTGCAGCTCGTCACCTACAAGGTGGTCAAGGGCGACACCCTCTCCAAGGTCGCGCAGAAGTACCCCAAGAGCGGCGGCTGGAAGAAGCTGTACGCGGCGAACCGCGCCGTCATCGGCGACAACCCCTCCGTGCTCCGTCCGGGCCTGAAGCTGACCGTGGGCACGAAGACGCTGAAGTCGACGACCGTCAGCACCACGGCGAAAGCGACCCCCGCCGTCGCCAAGTCCAAGGCGACCACCGCCACCCAGGCCTCCGCCAAGTCGTACGCCGACAACCTCGACGGCTGGATCAAGGAATCCCTGGACGTCATGGCCAAGGCCGGCATCCCGGGCAGCTACAACGGCATCCACCGCAACGTGATGCGCGAGTCCTCCGGCAACCCCAACGCCATCAACAACTGGGACTCCAACGCCGCCGCGGGCATCCCCTCCAAGGGCCTGCTCCAGGTGATCGACCCCACCTTCCGGGCCTACCACGTCCCCGGCACGTCGACGAACATCTACGACCCGGTCGCGAACATCACCGCGGCCTGCAACTACGCGGCCGACAAGTACGGCTCCATCGACAACGTCAACGGCGCCTACTGACCGCACCGCCGCACCCCGTCTTCACCGCACCCGCCGACGACGCCTTCCAGGCCCGTCGGCGGGTGTGTCGGTGGTGCATACGGGTGTGGCGGTGATGCGGTACGGACGCGGCGGCGGGTACGGCAGCGTCGCTAGAAGCCGAAGAGGCGCTCCAGGACGACCGCGATCCCGTCGTCCTCATTCGACAGGGTGACCTCGTCGGCCACCGCCTTCAGTTCCGGATGGGCGTTGGCCATCGCCACACCCCGGGCCGCCCAGTCGAACATCGGGATGTCGTTGGGCATGTCCCCGAAAGCGATCGTCGCGCACGGGGTGAGCCCGAGATGCGCCGCGGCGAGAGCGAGCCCCGTCGCCTTGGTCACCCCGCATGGCTGGAGTTCGACTGTGCCGGGCCCGGACATGGTGACCGTCGCCAGCGAACCGACCACCCCCCGCGCCGCCGACGCCAACTCGTCGTCCGACAACGACGGGTGACGGAGCAACACCTTGCTGATCGGCTCCGCCCAGAGGTCGTCCCGGCGCGGCACCCGCACCGCCGGCAGAGTCGGATGCGGCATGACGTACCCCGGCTCGATGAGCGTCAGCCCGTCCACACCGTCCTGGTCGACCGCCGCGTACAGCAGCCCGACCTCCGCCTCGATCTTGCCGAGCGCCGTCTCCGCCAGTTCCCTGTCCAGGGTCACCGACCACAGCATGCGGTCCGCGCCGGCGTCGTAGAGCTGCGCCCCCTGTCCGCACACCGCCAGTCCCTCGCCGCCGAGTTCGTCGAGAAGCGGTCGCACGCGCGGTGCGGGCCGGCCCGTGACCACGAGATGCCGGGCACCCGCCCGGGTCACCTTCGCCAGCGCGGCGCGTGACCGGTCGGAGAGTGTGTCGTCGCCGCGCAGCAGCGTTCCGTCCAGGTCAGTGGCGATGAGTGAATATGCAGTCGGAGCGGCCATGATCCGAAGAATACGGATCGAACGACTCAACGGCCCGGCCTGAACCGGACGACGTCCGGTATCCCGTCAGCAACGCCGTTCACCGCACGGTGGTAAGCGCGTTGCGACCACTTCGGATCACCCAGGCTCCGCTTCCGCCCACACCGACTTTCCCACACACGACCGACCACAACTCCCCAACACCCCCTGGAAAACGCCGACTCGACCACCGGCCGCCCCAACGACCGCGCATTCCCTGCCCGACCCGGAACGGACATATCCAAGTCCGTTGAACGGAGCGCCCGTTGCTACGGAAAGATCTGAACTCCCTTCCGGCTCCCTCCCGCGCACGAAGGACGTCACGGAGTCCGCGCGAGGGCAGCCGCGGGCAACCGTGACGACATGGGCGCCCGCAGGCGGTCACGGACACGCGGTCCGGAACGCACGGCCCGCGACGTGCGGCCCATGGCGCGCGGCCCATGGCGCGCGGCCCGGGATGTGCAGCCCGGACGCATGCCCCGTGACGCACGCCCGGGACACAGGACCTGGACCGGAGCAGCACCACCCATCACCCGGCGGTCGGTGCGCCGCAGTCCGCCGGCCGTCCGCCCCGCGCGGGGCCAATTCGGACATTGCAAACCCTTTAGGCCCTGCCACAGCATGGGCACTCCCCCGTAACGTGTGCCCCGACCACATGAAACGCGTGGAACGCATGGATCACATGGCGAGTACGAATCCGAAAGCGAGGCACCAACCGATGCCCCCCTTCGATGTCCCCGAGGGCGATCCCTTCGGCCCGCACAACCTGCCGTACGGCGTGTTCTCCCTGACCGACCCGGCCGGCACCCCCGAGCGACGCGTCGGCGTACGGCTCGGCGACCACGTGCTCGACGCGGGCGCCGCGGCCCGCGCGCTCGGCTCCCCCTACGCCGGGCTGCTCGCACAGCCGACCCTCGACCCGCTGCTCGCCGCGGGCCGCACCGCCTGGTCCGACGTCCGGCGCGCGCTGACGGCCTGGGTGACCGTCCCGGCCCACCGGGAGACCCTCGCTCCCCATTTCCACCCGCTCTCCGGCGTGACGCTGCACCTCCCGTTCACCGTCGCCGACTACGTGGACTTCTACGCCTCCGAGAACCACGCCCGGAACGTCGGCCAGATCTTCCGCCCCGACGCCGCCGATTCGCTCACGCCGAACTGGAAGCACCTGCCGATCGGCTACCACGGCCGCTCCGGAACGGTCGTGGTGTCCGGCACTGATGTCGTCCGCCCGTCGGGCCAGCGCAAGGCCCCCACGGACGCCGCCCCGGTCTTCGGCCCCTCGATCCGCCTGGACATCGAGGCGGAGGTCGGCTTCGTGGTCGGCACTCCCTCGGAGCAGGGCCGGCCGGTGCCCCTGGGCGACTACCGCGACCACGTCTTCGGCCTCTGCCTGCTCAACGACTGGTCGGCACGGGACATCCAGGCCTGGGAGTACGTCCCGCTCGGCCCCTTCCTCGGCAAGTCCTTCGCCACCTCCGTGTCGGCGTGGATCACCCCGCTGGACGCCCTCGACGAGGCCCTGGTGGCCCCGCCCTCCCGCACGCACCCCCTCCTCCCCTATCTCGACGACGCCTCCGAGGAGCCGGGCGGCTACGACCTGCGGATCTCCGTGGCCGTCAACGGCCACGTCGTCTCCGAACCGCCCTTCTCCACCATGTACTGGACGGCCGCCCAGCAGCTGGCCCACATGACGGTCAACGGCGCCTCCCTGCGCACCGGTGACCTCTACGGCTCCGGAACCGTCAGCGGCCCCTCCGAGGGCGAGCGCGGCTCGCTGCTCGAACTCACCTGGAACGGCCGTGACGCCCTCGAACTCCCCGACGGCAAGCGCACGTTCCTCGAGGACGGCGACGAGGTCACGCTGACGGCCTGGGCGCCCGGTCCGGGCGGGACCCGGGTGGGCCTCGGCGAGGTCCGGGGCCGCATCACACCGGCCGTCTCCCGGTAGGGGTCTCCGGGAGAACCCTCCGGCGGAGGTGTCCTGGAGACCCCTTCGGGACGGGTGTCCGGGAGACGTCCGTGCCGGATCTCCGGGAGGCCTCCGGCGGGAACGGGGCCCGTGTCACGGTGGCCAGGACCCTGGCCACCGTGCCTCGCGGAACCCCGTGGGGTCGGCGGAGCCGGGCGGGGCGGCACCCTCGTCCTCCGGTCCCCTGCCGGCCTCCGGCACCGGACCCACTACATCCAGTCCTCCGGCTCCGGCTCCTGGTCCAGTTCGGGCCAGTCCAGGTCCGGGTCCGGGTTCGGACCCGCGGCGGCCGGTGCGGTCTCGGGTCTGCCGTCGGCCTGCGGAGCCGCGACCGTGCCGCCGCCCAGCGAGGCGAGCACCCCGATGACGCCCTCTCCGTACGTCGCCAGCTTCTTCTCCCCCACCCCGCTGATGCCGCCCAGGTCCTTCACGGAGGCGGGCCACACCGTGACGATGTCCCGCAGCGTGGCGTCGTGGAAGATGACGTACGCCGGGACGCCCTGCTCGCGCGCCTGCTCGCCGCGCCAGGCACGCAGCGCCTCGAAGGCGGGAACGAGCTCGGCGGGCAGTTCGGCCACCGCCTTGGCCTTGCGCTCGCCCTTGGGCGTCGACGACCGGGACGCGGCCGGCTTCGGCGCCTCCTTGCGCAGCGGCACGTCACGCTCGCGCCGCAGCACGGTCCCGCTGGCGTCGGTCAGCACCAGCGTGCCGTACTCGCCCTCGACCGCGATCAGCCCCTGGGCCAGCAACTGCCGTACGACACCGCGCCATTCGGGCTCCGCCAGATCCTCGCCGATACCGAAGACGGACAGCTGGTCGTGGTCGAACTGGATCACCTTGGCGGTCTTCCGCCCCAGCAGGATGTCGATGATCTGGCCCGCGCCGAACTTCTGTCCCCGCTCGCGCTGGAGGCGCACCACCGTGGACAGCAGCTTCTGTGCCGCGACCGTGCCGTCCCAGGTCTCCGGGGGTGTCAGACAGGTGTCGCAGTTACCGCAGGCCGGGGTGTCGGGGTCCTGGCCGAAGTAGGCCAGGAGTCCGGAGCGCCGGCACCCGGCCGTCTCGCACAGGGCGAGCATCGAGTCCAGATGGGCGGTGGCCCGGCGTCTGAACGCCTCGTCGCCCTCCGAGCCCTGGATCATCTTGCGCTGCTGGACGACGTCCTGAAGGCCGTACGCCATCCAGGCCGTGGAGGGCAGTCCGTCACGGCCGGCACGGCCCGTCTCCTGGTAGTAGCCCTCGACCGACTTCGGCAGGTCGAGGTGGGCGACGAACCGGACGTCCGGCTTGTCGATGCCCATGCCGAAGGCGATCGTGGCGACCACCACGAGGCCCTCCTCGCGCAGGAAGCGGGACTGGTGGGCGGCACGGACGCCCGAGTCAAGGCCGGCGTGGTACGGCACCGCCTCGACGCCGTTGCGGGAGAGGAACTCGGCGGTCTTCTCCACGGAGTTGCGCGACAGGCAGTACACGATGCCCGCGTCGCCCGCGTGCTCCTGGCGCAGGAAGGACAGCAGCTGCTTCTTCGGGTCGGCCTTGGGAACGATCCTGTACTGGATGTTGGGGCGGTCGAAGCTCGCCTCGAAGTGGCGGGCCCCTGGCATGCCCAGACGCTGGGTGATCTCCCTGTGCGTCGCCCGGGTGGCGGTGGCCGTCAGCGCGATGCGCGGGACGTCCGGCCAGCGTTCGCCGAGCAGCGAGAGCGCCAGGTAGTCGGGGCGGAAGTCGTGGCCCCACTGGGCCACGCAGTGCGCCTCGTCGATCGCGAAGACGGAGATCTTCCCGCGGGAGAGCAGGTCCAGCGTGTTGTCGAGACGCAGCCGCTCGGGGGCCAGGTAGAGGAGGTCGAGCTCTCCGGCCAGGAACTCCGCCTCGACCACGCGCCGTTCGTCGAAGTCCTGCGTGGAGTTCATGAACCCGGCCCGCACGCCCAGCGCCCGCAGCGCGTCCACCTGGTCCTGCATGAGCGCGATGAGCGGCGAGACCACAACGCCCGTACCCGGTCTGACCAGGGAGGGAATCTGGTAGCAGAGGGACTTTCCGCCACCGGTCGGCATCAGGACGACGGCGTCGCCGCCCGCGACGACATGCTCGATGATCGCTTCCTGCTCGCCGCGGAAGGCGTCGTACCCGAAGACCCTGTGGAGGGTGGCCAGTGCCTCGCTCCCGCCCAGCGTCTCCGTCGCGTCCGCTCCGGTCATCACACCCGTCCCACCCATCGTTCCGTCCCCCGTACGTCGCGCCTCGACCACTGCGTCCACGATAGGGGTCCGCGCCGACAGCCCGAGAGTTGTCCACAGGCTGCGAGGGACCGGCTTCCCTGCGTATCTGCGCCTGCCCCGTCTCACTCCCCTGCACGACGCGCCCCGGAGGTGTTCAACCCGTTGGCCCCGCCCGCATGGCGGCACTTCGGGCCGAGGGCCATGCTGCTCGGGCGGGAGGAGGGGGCCCGCAGCCGACGGACCCGTGCAGTCCGTACGCCTCTCTCGTGCCTCTAGGAGCCTCCGCATGCCCCAGCGTCCCCTCAGGACCGCCATCACCCTCGTGACAGCCGCCGCGTCGCTGGCCCTGTCCGCCGGCCCCGCCCCGGCCGCGGACCGCTCGGCCGACCCGAAGGTCGTGCGGGATCTGGTCAAGGCATACCTGGCCAGCGTCAAGTACCGCGACGAGAAGGCCGCCCTCACCGACGGATACGTACCCCACCAGTGCTCCTCGGACCCCGCGGGGCACGGCAGCATGGGTTACCACTACTTCAACGAGTCCCGTTACGGATCACTCGATCCGGCGAAGCCCGCCGCCCTCCTGTTCGAGGACGGCAAGGACGGAAAGCGCAGGCTCACCGGGGTCGAGTGGATCACGCTGGACTCCGACCAGGACGTGAAGACCGTCAAGGACCGGCCGTCGATGTTCGGCGGCCAGAAGTTCGACGGTCCGATGCGGGGCCATTACCCCGGCATGCCGATCCACTACGACCTGCACGTCTGGCTGTGGAAGAACAACCCCGCCGGGCTGTTCGAGCGCTGGAACCCCAGCGTGAAGTGCCCTGCCGCTCCGGCCCGTCCCGGCAAGTCGGACACGGCGCACACCGGGATGCCGGACACGGCACACCCCGGTTCAGCGGGCGCGGCCCGCACCGACCGCTGAGATACGGCTCGGGCCCCGCTCCCCCCGAAGGGAGCGGGGCCCGAGCCGCGTGAGGAACCGGTCAGCGCACGAAGACCCCGGCCTGGCTCGCCAGGTCCAGGAAGTACTGCGGCGCCACACCGAGCACCAGCGTGACCACGACACCCGCCGCGATCGCCGTCATGGTCAGCGGCGACGGCACGGCGACCGTCGGCCCCTCGGGCTTCGGCTCGCTGAAGAACATCAGCACGATCACCCGGATGTAGAAGAACGCCGCGATCGCCGACGAGATCACACCGACCACGACCAGCGCGGACGCCCCGCCCTCGGCCGCCGCCCTGAACACGGCGAACTTTCCGGCGAATCCCGAGGTGAGCGGGATACCCGCGAAGGCCAGCAGGAAGACCGCGAACACCGCGGCCACCAACGGGGACCTGCGTCCGAGACCGGCCCACTTGGACAGGTGCGTGGCCTCTCCGCCCGCGTCCCGTACGAGCGTGACGACGGCGAAGGCGCCGATCGTGACGAAGGAGTACGCGCCCAGGTAGAAGAGGACCGATGAGACACCGTCCGGCGAGGTCGCGATGACACCCGCGAGGATGAACCCGGCGTGCGCGATCGACGAGTACGCCAGGAGCCTCTTGATGTCGGTCTGGGTGATCGCGACGATCGCGCCGCCCAGCATGGTGACGATCGCGACGGCCCACATGACCGGCCGCCAGTCCCAGCGCAGACCCGGCAGGACGACGTACAGCAGGCGCAGCAGCGCGCCGAACGCCGCCACCTTCGTCGCCGCCGCCATGAAGCCGGTGACCGGGGTCGGCGCGCCCTGGTAGACGTCGGGCGTCCACATGTGGAAGGGCACCGCGCCGACCTTGAAGAGCAGGCCCATGACGACCAGGGCGGTGCCGATGAGCAGCAGCACGTCGTTGCCCATGGTGTCGGCGAGCGCCGGGTTGACCTCGGTGACCGTGCCGTCCACGACGTGCGCGATCTTCGCGTACGACATCGAGCCCGCGTAGCCGTACAGCAGGGCGATGCCGAAGAGCGTGAACGCGGAGGCGAAGGCGCCGAGCAGGAAGTACTTGACGGCCGCCTCCTGCGACATGAGCCGCTTGCGGCGGGCCACGGCGCACAGGAGGTAGAGCGGCAGGGAGAAGACCTCCAGCGCGACGAACAGCGTCAGCAGGTCGTTGGCCGAGGGGAAGACGAGCATGCCGCTGATCGCGAAGAGCAGCAGCGGGAACACCTCGGTGGTGGTGAACCCGGCCTTCACCGCGGCCTTCTCGCTGTCGCTGCCGGGCACCGACGCGGCCTGCGCGGCGAACGCGTCGACCCGGTTGCCGTGTGTCTGGGGGTCGAGGCGCCGCTCGGCGAAGGTGAAGACGCCGAGGATTCCGGCGAGCAGGATCGTGCCCTGGAGGAACAGGGCCGGTCCGTCGACCGCGATCGCGCCCATCGCCGCGATGTGCGCCTTGGTGGTGCCGTATCCGCCCGCCGCGAGCGCGACGACCGCGGAGAAGGCCGCGGCCAGTGCGACGACGGCGACGAACACCTGTGTGTAGTAACGGGACTTGCGCGGCACGAAGGCCTCGACCAGTACTCCGACGACCGCCGCGCCGATGACGATCAGAGTGGGCGACAACTGCGCGTACTCGATCTTCGGTGCGTCGATCTTGGAGATCGGTTCGGCTGCGGTTGCCGCCGTTGTCCACAGGCTGTGGACGGCTGATGCGCTCACTTGGCCGCCTCCACCTCGGGCCGGGGGTCTGTCTTGTGTACGTCTGACATGGTCTGCTCGACCGCCGGGTTGACGATGTCGGTGACCGGCTTCGGGTAGACGCCCAGGAAGATCAGCAGAGCGATCAGCGGGGCGACGACCAGGAGCTCACGCACCCTGAGGTCCGGCATCTCGGCGACCTCGGCCTTGACCGGGCCCGTCATCGTCCGCTGGTAGAGGACGAGGGTGTAGAGCGCGGCGAGGACGATGCCGAAGGTGGCGATGATTCCGGCCACCGGGTAGCGCGCGAACGTGCCCACCAGGACCAGGAACTCGCTCACGAAGGGGGCGAGCCCCGGGAGTGACAGCGTCGCGAGGCCACCGATCAGGAAGGTGCCCGCGAGCACCGGAGCGACTTTCTGCACCCCTCCGTAGTCGGCGATGAGACGCGAGCCGCGCCGCGAGATCAGGAAGCCGGCCACCAGCATCAGGGCAGCGGTCGAGATCCCGTGGTTGACCATGTAGAGCGTCGCGCCCGACTGGCCCTGGCTGGTCATCGCGAAGATGCCCAGGATGATGAACCCGAAGTGCGAGATCGACGCGTAGGCGACCAGCCGCTTGATGTCCCGCTGCCCGACGGCGAGCAGGGCCCCGTAGACGATGCTGATCAGTGCCAGTACGAGGATCGCGGGCGTCGCCCACTCGCTCGCCTCCGGGAAGAGCTGGAGGCAGAAGCGGAGCATCGCGAAGGTGCCGACCTTGTCGACGACCGCCGTGATCAGCACGGCGACCGGCGCGGTGGCCTCGCCCATGGCGTTGGGCAGCCAGGTGTGCAGCGGCCACAGGGGCGCCTTCACCGCGAAGGCGAAGAAGAAGCCGAGGAACAGCCACCGCTCGGTGCTGGTCGCCATGTGCAGGGACCCGTCGGCCCGCGCGTGGACGATCTCCTGGAGCGAGAAGCTTCCGGCCACCACGTAGAGGCCGATCACGGCGGCCAGCATGATCAGGCCGCCGACCAGGTTGTAGAGGAGGAACTTCACCGCGGCGTACGAGCGCTGCGTCGCCGCCGCCTCGTCGCCGTGCTCGTGGGCACGGTCCCCGAAGCCGCCGATGAGGAAGTACATCGGGATCAGCATGGCTTCGAAGAAGACGTAGAACAGGAAGACGTCGGTGGCCTCGAAGGAGATGATCACCATCGCCTCGACGGCCAGGATCAGGGCGAAGAAGCCCTGGGTCGGACGCCAGCGCCTGCTTCCGGTCTCCATCGGGTCGGCGTCGTGCCAGCCCGCCAGGATCACGAACGGGATCAGCAGCGCGGTGAGCGCGACGAGCGCCACCCCGATGCCGTCCACGCCCAGCTGGTAGCGCACCCCGAAGTCAGGGATCCAGGCGTGGGATTCGGTGAGCTGGTAGCGGGCGCCGCCGGGGTCGAAACGCACCAGGGTGACCACGGCGAGCGCCAGCGTGCCGAGGGAGACGAGCAGCGCCAGCCATTTCGCGGCGACGCGCCGCGCGGCCGGCACGGCGGCCGTGGCGATCGCCCCGAGGGCCGGGAGCACCGCCGTCGCTGTCAGCAGAGGAAAGGACATCGGTATCAGACCGCCCTCATCAGCAGGGTCGCGGCGACGAGGATCGCCGCGCCGCCGAACATCGAGACCGCGTAACTGCGCGCGTAGCCGTTCTGCAGCTTGCGCAGCCGCCCGGAGAGGCCGCCCACGGAGGCCGCCGTCCCGTTGACGACTCCGTCGACCAGGGTGTGGTCGACGTACACCATGGAGCGGGTGAGGTGCTCACCGCCGCGCACCAGCACGACGTGGTTGAAGTCGTCCTGGTACAGGTCGCGCCGGGCGGCGCGGGTGAGCAGGGAGCCGCGCGGGGCGACGACCGGAACGGAGCTGCGTCCGTACTGGAGGTAGGCGATTCCGGCGCCGACGACGAGCAGCACCATGGTGGCCAGGGTGACCGTGAGGGGGCTCACGGGCGAGTCGCCCTCCGAGTGCCCGGTGACCGGCTCCAGCCAGTGCAGGAAGCGGTCGCCGATGCTGAAGAAGCCACCCGCGAACACCGACCCGAAGGCCAGCACGATCATCGGGATCGTCATGGACCTGGGCGACTCGTGCGGGTGCGGCTCGTGGCCTTGGGCGTCGGGCTGCCAGCGCTTCTCCCCGAAGAAGGTCATGATCATCACGCGCGTCATGTAGTACGCGGTGATCGCCGCGCCCAGCAGGGCCACACCGCCGAGGATCCACCCCTCGGTGCCGCCCTTGGCGAAGGCCGCCTCGATGATCTTGTCCTTGGAGAAGAAGCCGGACAGGCCCGGGAAGCCGATGATCGCGAGATAGCCGAGGCCGAAGGTCACGAACGTGATCGGCATGTACTTCCTGAGGCCGCCGAACTTCCTCATGTCGACCTCGTCGTTCATGCCGTGCATGACCGAACCGGCGCCGAGGAAGAGCCCGGCCTTGAAGAAGCCGTGCGTCACCAGGTGCATGATCGCGAAGACGTAGCCGATGGGGCCGAGGCCCGCCGCCAGCACCATGTAGCCGATCTGCGACATGGTCGAGCCGGCGAGCGCCTTCTTGATGTCGTCCTTCGCGCAACCGACGATCGCACCGAACAGGAGCGTGACGGCGCCCACGACGGTGACGACGAGCTGTGCGTCGGGTGCCGCGTTGAAGACGGCGGCCGAGCGCACGATCAGATACACACCCGCGGTCACCATGGTGGCGGCGTGGATGAGGGCGGAGACCGGGGTCGGGCCCTCCATCGCGTCCCCGAGCCAGGACTGCAGCGGCACCTGGGCCGACTTGCCGCACGCGGCGAGCAGCAGCATCAGCGCGACGGCCGTGAGCCTGCCCTCGGTGGCGTCCCCGGCGATCCCGGGGTGCCCCTCGGTGCCGAGCAGCGGTCCGAAGGCGAAGGTCCCGAAGGTCGTGAACATCAGCATGATGGCGATGGACAGGCCCATGTCGCCGACGCGGTTGACCAGGAAGGCCTTCTTGGCGGCGGTGGCCGCGCTGGGCTTGTGCTGCCAGAAGCCGATCAGCAGGTACGAGGCCAGACCCACGCCTTCCCAGCCGACGTACAGCAACAGGTAGTTGTCGGCGAGGACGAGCAGCAGCATCGCCGCCAGGAACAGGTTCAGATAGCCGAAGAAGCGGCGGCGGCGCTCGTCGTGCTCCATGTACCCGATCGAGTACAGGTGGATCAGCGAGCCGACACCGGTGATCAGCAGGACGAACGTCATCGACAGCTGGTCGAGCTGGAAGCCGACGTCCGCCCGGAAGTCTCCGACGGCGATCCAGCTGAACAGATGCTGGGTGAAGGTCCGGTCCTCCGGGCTCTTCCCCAGCATGTCGGCGAAGAGCACGACGGCGATCACGAAGGAGGACGCCGCGAGCACCGTGCCGATCCATTGGCCGACGGCGTCCAGCCGCCGCCCGCCGCACAGCAGTACGGCCGCTCCGAGCAGAGGCGCCGCGATGAGCAGCGCAATCAGGTTCTCCACGATTCAGCGACCCCTTACAGCTTCATCAGGCTGGCGTCGTCGACCGAGGCCGAGTGGCGGGAACGGAACAGCGACACGATGATCGCGAGCCCGACCACGACCTCCGCGGCGGCGACGACCATCGTGAAGAAGGCGATGATCTGGCCGTCGAGATTGCCGTGCATCCGGGAGAAGACGACGAAGGCGAGGTTGCAGGCGTTGAGCATGAGCTCGATGCACATGAACACCACGATCGCGTTCCGTCTGATCAGGACACCGGTGGCGCCGATCGTGAACAACAGGGCTGAGAGGTAGAGGTAGTTGACCGGATTCACTTGGACGCCTCCTCCGGCTTCGTGCGCTCCAGGCGCTCCTCGGCACGCTGCTCCAGCGCCTTCAGGTCCTTCAGCGCGTCGGCCGACACGTCACGGACCTGTCCGCGGTCGCGCAGCGTCTTGCTGACGGTCAGCTCGGACGGGGTGCCGTCGGGGAGCAGGCCCGCGACGTCCACCGCGTTGTGCCGGGCGTAGACACCCGGCGCCGGCAGCGGCGGAATGTGCTTGCCCTCGCGCACCCGCTGCTCGGACAGCTCGCGCTGGGTCCTGGCGCGCTCGGTGCGCTCGCGGTGGGTCAGCACCATGGCGCCGACGGTGGCCGTGATGAGCAGGGCGCCGGTGATCTCGAAGGCGAACACGTACTTCGTGAAGATGAGGGCGGCCAGGCCCTCCACGTTGCCGTTCGCGTTCGCCTTCGCCAGGCCGTCGAAGTCTTGGACGGACGCGTTGCCGATGCCGGCGAACAGCAGGATGCCGAAGCCGGCTCCGCAGAGCAGGGCCAGCCAGCGCTGCCCCTTGATGGTCTCCTTCAGCGAGTCCGCGGCGGTGACACCGACGAGCATGACGACGAAGAGGAAGAGCATCATGATCGCGCCCGTGTAGACGACGATCTGGACGATCCCCAGGAAATAGGCGCCGTTGGCGAGGTAGAACACCGCCAGGACGATCATGGTCCCGGCGAGGCACAGAGCGCTGTGCACGGCCTTCCGCATGAAGACGGTGCACAGGGCGCCGATCACCGCGACGGTGCCGAGGACCCAGAACTGGAAGGCCTCCCCGGTGGAGGTGGAGTACGCGGCCAGGTCGGCGGTCATGCCTCCGCCCCCTCTCCGGAGGACGCGCCCGACGGGCCCGAGGGGCTCGCCGAGGGGTGCAACTCGCCCTTGGAGACGGCCACCTGGCGCTCGGTACCGGGCGCCGCCTCGGTCACCAGACCCCGGTAGTAGTCCTGCTCGTCCGTGCCCGGGAAGATCGAGTGCGGTGTGTCGACCATGCCTTCCTGGAGTCCGGCGAGCAGCTGCTCCTTGGTGTAGATGAGGTTGGCGCGGCTGCTGTCGGCGAGCTCGAACTCGTTCGTCATCGTCAGCGCGCGCGTGGGGCACGCCTCGATGCACAGGCCGCACAGGATGCAGCGGGCGTAGTTGATCTGGTAGACGCGGCCGTAGCGCTCACCCGGGGAGTAGCGCTCCTCCTCGGTGTTGTCCGCGCCCTCCACGTAGATGGCGTCCGCGGGACAGGCCCAGGCGCACAGCTCGCAGCCGACGCACTTCTCCAGGCCGTCCGGATGGCGGTTGAGCTGGTGCCGGCCGTGGAACCGCGGTGCGGTGGTCTTCTGCTGTTCCGGGTACTGCTCGGTCAGCCGCTTCTTGAACATGGCCTTGAAGGTCACGCCGAAGCCGGCGACGGGGTTCTGGAAACCGGGTTTGGTCTCCTTCGGCTCCTCAGCCATCGGACCCCTCCTTTCCGTCACGAGATCCGGTAACCGGTCCATCACTCGCAGTATCGGACCCGCCACTGACAATCAGCTCCCGCTCGCGGCGCGGACGGCGCCGCGGTACCGGCGGCAGCTCCTGGCCGGGCAGCGGGGGCACGGGGAATCCGCCGGCCATCGGGTCGAAGGCGGCGGGCTCGGCGGGCGCCTCCTGGTCCTTCCTGTCACGGAAGGCGTCCGCCACGAAGGACAGCAGCAGCAGGACGAGGACGCCTCCGCCGACGTACAGGGCGATGTCCGCGAAGTCGTAGTTCTCGTTGCGCAGCGTCCGCACCGTCGCGACGAGCATCAGCCAGACCACGGAGACCGGGATGAGCACCTTCCAGCCGAGCTTCATGAGCTGGTCGTAGCGGACGCGCGGCAGCGTGCCGCGCAGCCAGATGAAGAAGAACAGCAGCAGCTGCACCTTCACCACGAACCAGAGCATCGGCCACCAGCCGTGGTTGGCGCCCTCCCAGAAGCTGCTGATCGGCCACGGTGCCCGCCAGCCGCCCAGGAAGAGCGTCGTGGACACGGCCGAGACCGTCACCATGTTCACGTACTCGGCGAGCATGAACAGCGCGAACTTGATCGACGAGTACTCGGTGTTGAAACCGCCGACGAGGTCGCCCTCGGACTCCGGCATGTCGAACGGGGCCCGGTTGGTCTCGCCGATCATCGTCACGACGTAGATCAGGAACGAGACCGGCAGCAGGACGATGTACCAGCGGTCCTGCTGCTGCTCGACGATCGTCGAGGTCGACATCGACCCGGAGTAGAGGAACACCGAGGCGAACGCGGCACCCATGGCGATCTCGTACGAGATCATCTGGGCGCAGGAGCGCAGACCGCCGAGCAGCGGGTAGGTGGATCCGGAGCTCCAGCCGGCGAGCACGATCCCGTAGATGCCCACGGAGGCCACCGCGAGGATGTAGAGCATCGCGATCGGCAGGTCGGTGAGCTGCATCGTGGTGCGCTGACCGAAGATCGAGATCTCGTTGTCCGCGGGCCCGAAGGGGATCACCGCGATCGCCATGAAGGCCGGGATGGCCGCGACGATCGGCGCGAGGACGTAGACGACCTTGTCCGCGCGCTTGACGATGATGTCTTCCTTGAGCATCAGCTTCACGCCGTCGGCGAGCGACTGGAGCATGCCCCAGGGCCCGTGCCGGTTGGGGCCGATGCGCAGCTGCATCCAGGCGACGACCTTGCGCTCCCACACGATGGAGAAGAGCACGGTCACCATCAGGAAGGCGAAGCAGAACACCGCCTTGATGACGACCAGCCACCAGGGGTCGTGGCCGAACATCGAGAGGTCTTCAGCAGCGAGGTACGGCGTCATGCCTCCACCTCCTCGGGGGCCTCGGCGAGGGTCGTCGCCGGGCCGATGCGGACGAGTGCGCCGGGCAGCGCGCCGGTGTCGGAGGCGACGCCCCCTCCGGTCGAGTTCAGCGGGAGCCAGACCACGCGGTCGGGCATCTCGGTGATCTGCAGCGGGAGTTCGACCGCTCCGGTGGGGCCGGTCACGGCGATGACGTCGCCGTCCTCGACCCCGGCCTCGGCGGCGGTGGCGGCCGACACGCGCGCGCGTGCGGCGTGCCGGGTCCCGGCGAGCGCCGTGTCGCCCTCCTGGAGACGCCCCTGGTCGAGCAGCAGCCGGTGCCCGGCCAGTACCGCCTCCCCGGCATCCGGGCGGGGCATCGGCACCCCGGTCTCCCGGGGTTCGCCGGCCTGCGGCCCGTCCCAGGCGCCGAGCCGGTCGATCTCCCCGCGCGTGGTGCGCAGATCCGGCAGCCCGAAGTGGACGTCCATGGCGTCGGCGAGCATCTGCAGGACACGCGCGTCGGCGGGCGCGAGGCGCCGGGTCATCTGGTCGGGCTTGAGGGCGGCCTCGAAGGAGCGCACCCTGCCCTCCCAGTTGAGGAAGCTTCCGGCCTTCTCGGCGACCGCGGCGACCGGCAGGACGACGTCCGCGTGCTCGGTCACCTCGCTGGGCCGCAGTTCGAGCGACACCAGGAAGCCCACCTCGGACAGGGCCGCACGCGCGCGTGCGGGGTCGGGGAGGTCGGCGACCTCCACGCCCGCCACCACCAGAGCCCGCAGTTCGCCGCCGACGGCGGCCTCCACGATCTGGCCGGTGTCACGGCCGTGGCGGTGCGGGAGTTCGGAGACGCCCCAGGCGGCCGCGACCTCGTCCCGCGCGCGCGGGTCGGTGGCCGGGCGTCCGCCGGGCAGCAGCGACGGAAGCGCGCCGGCCTCGATCGCCCCGCGTTCCCCGGCCCGGCGCGGGATCCACACCAGGCGGGCACCGGTGGCGGTGGCGGTCCGCACGGCGGCGGTCAGCCCTCCCGGCACGGCGGCCAGCCGCTCACCGACGACGATCACGGCGCCCTCACCGCGCAGCGCCTCGGCAGCCCTGGCACCGTCCTCCTCCAGGCCGACGCCGCTCGCGAGCGCGTCCAGCCACTCGGTCTCGGTGCCGGGCGCGGCCGGCAGCAGCGTGCCTCCGGCCTTCTCCAGACCACGGGTGGCGTGGGTCGCGAGGGAGAAGGTCCTCTGTCCGTGCCCGCGCCACGCCTTGCGCAGCCGCAGGAAGACGCCGGGGGCCTCCTCCTCCGACTCGAAGCCCGCCAGCAGCACGGCGGGCGCCTTCTCCAGAGCGGTGTACGTGACGCCGGTGCCGTCGAGGTCCCGGCCGCGTCCGGCGACCCGGGCGGCCAGGAAGTCGGCCTCCTCGGAACTGTGCACGCGCGCGCGGAAGTCGATGTCGTTCGTGTCGAGGGCCACGCGCGCGAACTTGCTGTACGCGTAGGCGTCCTCGACGGTGAGCCGGCCGCCGGTGAGGACACCGGCCCGGCCGCGGGCGGCGGTCAGCCCCCGCGCGGCGGCCTCCAGCGCCTCGGGCCAGGAGGCGGGCTCGAGGACGCCCTCGGCGTTGCGCACCAGAGGCGTGTCGAGGCGGTCGCGCTGCTGCGCGTACCGGAACCCGAACCGGCCCTTGTCGCAGACCCACTCCTCGTTGACCTCGGGGTCCGGCGCCGCGAGCCGGCGCATCACCTTGCCGCGCCGGTGGTCGGTGCGCGTCGCGCAGCCGCCGGAGCAGTGTTCGCACACGGAGTGCGAGGAGATGAGGTCGAAGGGGCGCGAGCGGAAGCGGTACGCCGCCGAGGTGAGCGCGCCCACCGGGCAGATCTGGATCGTGTTGCCGGAGAAGTACGACTCGAAGGGGTCGCCGTCACCGGTGCCGACCTGCTGGAGCGCACCCCGCTCGACCAGTTCGATCATGGGGTCGCCCGCGATCTGGTTCGAGAAGCGGGTGCAGCGGGCGCACAGCACGCACCGCTCGCGGTCGAGGAGCACCTGGGTGGAGATCGGGACCGGCTTCTCGTACGTCCGCTTCCTGCCCTCGAAGCGGGACTCGGCGTTGCCGTGCGACATCGCCTGGTTCTGCAGGGGGCACTCGCCTCCCTTGTCGCAGACCGGGCAGTCCAGCGGGTGGTTGATGAGCAGCAGCTCCATCACACCGTGCTGTGCCTTCTCGGCGACCTGGGAGGTGAGTTGAGTCTTGACGACCATCCCGTCCGTACAGGTGATCGTGCAGGACGCCATGGGCTTGCGCTGGCCCTCGACCTCGACGATGCACTGGCGGCACGCGCCGACCGGGTCGAGGAGCGGGTGGTCGCAGAACCGGGGGATCTCGATGCCGAGTTGTTCGGCGGCCCGGATGACCAGGGTGCCCTTGGGCACGCTCATCTCGACGCCGTCGATCGTCACCGAGACGAGGTCCTCCGGCGGAACCGCCGCTTCCCCGCCTCCGGAGGGAGCGCTGGTGGTCACTGTCATGCGTTCACCTCCGTGTGCTTGTCCGCCCAGACCGTTGACCTGGCGGGGTCGAAGGGGCAGCCGCGGCCCGTGATGTGCTGCTCGTACTCCTCGCGGAAGTACTTGAGCGAGGAGAAGATCGGCGAGGCGGCACCGTCGCCGAGGGCGCAGAAGGACTTGCCGTTGATGTTGTCGGCGATGTCGTTCAGCTTGTCGAGGTCGGACATGACGCCCTTGCCGGCCTCGATGTCACGCAGCAGCTGCACGAGCCAGTACGTTCCTTCGCGGCACGGCGTGCACTTGCCGCAGGACTCGTGGGCGTAGAACTCGGTCCAGCGGGTGACGGCGCGGACGACGCAGGTCGTCTCGTCGAAGCACTGGAGTGCTTTCGTGCCGAGCATGGAACCCGCGGCACCCACTCCTTCGTAATCAAGAGGGACGTCGAGGTGCTCGTCGGTGAACATCGGGGTCGAGGAGCCGCCCGGGGTCCAGAACTTCAGCCGGTGGCCGGGGCGCATCCCGCCGCTCATGTCGAGGAGTTGACGCAGGGTGATACCGAGCGGTGCCTCGTACTGGCCGGGGCTGGCGACGTGGCCGCTGAGCGAGTAGAGCGTGAAGCCCGGAGACTTCTCGCTACCCATCGACCTGAACCATTCCTTGCCTTTTTGGAGAATTGCGGGAACTGACGCGATGGACTCGACGTTATTCACAACAGTCGGACACGCATAGAGGCCCGCGACAGCAGGGAAAGGGGGACGGAGCCGCGGTTGACCACGGCGGCCTTCGAGCGAGTCGAGCAGCGCGGTCTCCTCACCGCAGATGTACGCGCCCGCGCCCGCGTGCACGGTGAGCTGGAGGTCGAGTCCGCTGCCCAGGATGTTCTCGCCGAGGTAGCCCGCCGCGTAGGCCTCACGTACGGCCTCGTGCAACCGCCGCAGTACGGGGACGACTTCACCGCGGAGATAGATGAAGGCATGCGAAGACCGGATGGCATAGCACGCGATCACAATGCCCTCGATGAGGCTGTGCGGGTTCGCGAAGAGGAGCGGGATGTCTTTACAGGTTCCCGGCTCCGATTCGTCGGCGTTGACAACTAGATAGTGAGGTTTGCCGTCTCCCTGGGGAATGAACTGCCATTTCATTCCGGTCGGGAAGCCGGCGCCGCCGCGGCCCCGCAGCCCGGAGTCCTTGACGTACGCGATCAGGTCGTCCGGTGACATGGCGAGTGCCTTGCGCAGGCCCTCGTACCCCTCGTGCCTTCGGTAGACGTCCAGCGACCAGGACCTGTCCTCGTCCCAGAAGGCCGACAGCACGGGTGCGAGCAGTTTTTCGGGACTGGTCTCGTTGATCTCGGCTGCCAAGGTCATCACTCCCCCTCCTCTGCCACAGGACCCGCCGGGTGGGACGGGTCGGAGGCCGACGTGTCCTGCGGCGCGTCGTGCGAACTCGGGTGCTCGGCGGGCCGCTGGTTCTGAGGTGCTCCTCCGCCCCGGGGATGCACCACGCGCGCGGGGGCACCCTCCCCCTTGGCCAGGCGCAGCCCCACCAGGGACGCGTGGCCCGCGCTGCCACCGGCCTCCACCGCGCCCTCGCGCTCGTCGGGGAAGCCCGCCAGGATCCGGGCGGTCTCCTTGAAGGTGCACAGCCGGGCGCCGCGGGTCGGGTCGACGTCCTCGCCCGCGCGCAGGTCGTCGACGAGACGCTTGGCCGAGTCCACGGTCTGGTTGTCGAAGAACTCCCAGTTGACCATCACGACCGGGGCGAAGTCGCAGGCCGCGTTGCACTCGATGTGCTCCAGGGTGACCTTGCCGTCACCGGTGGTCTCCCCGTTGCCGACGCCCAGGTGGTCCTGGAGGGCCTCGAAGATGGCGTCGCCGCCCATGACCGCGCACAGGGTGTTGGTGCAGACACCCACCTGGTAGTCACCGCTCGGCTTGCGCCGGTACATGGAGTAGAAGGTCGCGACGGCGGCGACCTCGGCCGTGGTCAGGCCCAGTACCTCCGCGCAGAACCGCTGTCCCGTGCGCGTGACATGGCCCTCCTCCGACTGCACGAGATGCAGCAACGGAAGGAGCGCCGAGCGGGAGTCGGGGTAGCGGGCGATGATCTCGCGCGCGTCCGCCTCCAGCCGGGCCCGGACATCGGCCGGATAGTCGGGCGCGGGCAGTTGCGGCATGCCCAGGCTGACGCCCTCGGGGGTGGTGGTCACCGGTCGACGCCTCCCATCACGGGGTCGATGGACGCGACGGCGACGATGACGTCGGCGACCTGGCCGCCTTCGCACATCGCCGCCATGGCCTGCAGGTTGGTGAAGGACGGGTCACGGAAGTGGACCCGGTAGGGGCGGGTGCCTCCGTCGGAGACGACGTGCACCCCGAGCTCGCCCTTGGGCGACTCGACCGCCACGTACGCCTGTCCCGGCGGTACGCGGAAGCCCTCGGTCACCAGCTTGAAGTGGTGGATCAGGGCCTCCATGGAGGTACCCATGATCTTCTTGATGTGGTCGAGCGAGTTGCCGAGACCGTCGGGGCCGAGCGCGAGCTGGGCGGGCCAGGCGATCTTCTTGTCGGCGACCATGACCGGGCCGGGCTGGAGCCGGTCCAGGCACTGCTCGATGATCCGCAGCGACTGGCGCATCTCCTCCAGGCGGATCAGGAAGCGTCCGTAGGAGTCGCAGGTGTCGGCGGTCGGGACCTCGAAGTCGTAGGTCTCGTAGCCGCAGTACGGCTGGGACTTGCGCAGGTCGTGCGGCAGGCCCGCCGAGCGCAGGATCGGGCCGGTGGCGCCGAGGGCCATGCAGCCGGCCAGGTCGAGGTAGCCGACGTCCTGCATGCGGGCCTTGAAGATGGGGTTCCCGGTGGCGAGCTTGTCGTACTCGGGAAGGTTCTTCGTCATCTTCTTCACGAACTCGCGGATCTGGTCCACCGCGCCCGGGGGCAGGTCCTGGGCGAGTCCGCCGGGGCGGACGAACGCGTGGTTCATCCGCAGGCCCGTGATCAGCTCGTAGATGTCGAGGATGAGCTCACGGTCACGGAAGCCGTAGATCATGATCGTGGTGGCGCCCAGCTCCATGCCGCCGGTGGCGATGCACACCAGGTGGGAGGAGAGCCGGTTCAGCTCCATGAGGAGCACGCGGATGATCGAGGCGCGGTCGGGGACCTGGTCGGTGATCCCGAGGAGCTTCTCGACGCCGAGACAGTAGGCCGTCTCGTTGAAGAACGGCGTCAGGTAGTCCATGCGCGTCACGAACGTGGTGCCCTGGGTCCACGTGCGGAACTCGAGGTTCTTCTCGATGCCGGTGTGGAGGTAGCCGATGCCGCAGCGGGCCTCGGTGACGGTCTCGCCGTCGATCTCCAGGATGAGCCGGAGCACGCCGTGGGTGGACGGGTGCTGCGGACCCATGTTGACGATGATGCGCTCGTCGTCGGACTTGGCCGCCGACTGGGCGATCTCGTCCCAGTCGCCGCCGGTGACCGTGTATACGGTGCCCTCGGTCGTCTCGCGGGGCGAGGCGGCCGACGCCCCGGAAGGGGTCTGCGTGCTCATGAGTACGACCTCCGCTGGTCCGGAGCCGGGATCTGGGCGCCCTTGTACTCGACGGGGATGCCGCCGAGGGGATAGTCCTTGCGCTGCGGGAAGCCCTGCCAGTCGTCCGGCATCATGATCCGCGTCAGCGCGGGGTGGCCGTCGAAGATCAGGCCGAAGAAGTCGTAGGCCTCGCGCTCGTGCCAGTCGTTCGTCGGGTAGACGGTGACGAGCGAGGGGACGTGCGGGTCCGCGTCCGGGGCGCTGACCTCCAGCCGGATCAGCCGGTTGTGGGTGATCGAGCGCAGGTGGTAGACGGCGTGCAGCTCGCGGCCCTTGTCGTGCGGGAGGTGGACGCCGGAGACACCGGTGCACAGCTCGAACCGGAGGGCCGGGTCGTCGCGCAGGGTCTGGGCGACGGGGAGCAGGTACTCGCGTTCGACGTGGAAGGTGATCTCGTCGCGGTCGACGACCGTCTTGTCGATGACGTTCTCGGGGACGAGTCCCTGTTCCTCCAGGGCGCCCTCCAGTTCGTCGGCCACCTCGTCGAACCAGCCGCCGTAGGGGCGGGTGGCCGCGCCGGGCAGCCGGATCGAGCGGACCAGGCCGCCGTAGCCGGAGGTGTCGCCGCCGTTGTCGGCGCCGAACATGCCGCGCTGGACGCGGATCTCCTCGCCCCGGTCGCCCCGCTGGCCGGGGAGGTTGGAGGCGCTGAGGTCCTTCTCGGGGTTGACCCCGTTGCCGTTCGCGTCGCTCACCGCAGCAGGCCCTTCATCTCGATGGTGGGGAGCGCCTTGAGCGCCGCTTCCTCCGCCTCGCGGGCCGCTTCCTCGGCGTTCACGCCGAGCTTGGAGGTCTGGATCTTCTGGTGGAGCTTGAGAATCGCGTCCATCAGCATCTCGGGCCTCGGCGGACATCCGGGCAAATAGATGTCGACCGGGACGATGTGGTCAACTCCCTGCACAATGGCGTAGTTGTTGAACATTCCACCCGATGACGCACAAACCCCCATGGAGATGACCCACTTGGGGTTGGGCATCTGGTCGTAGACCTGCCGCAGCACCGGCGCCATCTTCTGGCTGACCCGGCCGGCGACGATCATCAGGTCGGCCTGGCGGGGCGACCCGCGGAAGACCTCCATGCCGAAGCGCGCCAGGTCGTAGCGCCCCGCGCCGGTCGTCATCATCTCGATGGCGCAGCAGGCGAGTCCGAACGTCGCGGGGAAGACGGACGCCTTGCGCACCCAGCCCGCGGCCTGCTCGACGGTCGTCAGCAGGAATCCGCTCGGCAGCTTTTCTTCGAGTCCCATGTCTTAAAGGCCCCTCAGTCCCATTCCAGGCCGCCGCGCCGCCATACGTACGCGTAGGCGACGAAGACGGTGAGCACGAAGAGCAGCATCTCCACGAGCCCGAAAACACCCAGGGCGTCGAAGGTGACGGCCCAGGGGTAGAGGAAGACGATCTCGATGTCGAAGACGATGAAGAGCATCGCCGTCAGGTAGTACTTGATGGGGAAACGCCCACCGCCGACCGGCGTGGGGGTCGGCTCGATGCCGCACTCGTACGCGTCGAGCTTGGCGCGGTTGTACCGCTTCGGACCGATCAGCGTGGCCATGACCACGGAGAAGATCGCAAAGCCTGCCCCGAGGGCTCCCAGTACGAGGATCGGCGCATACGCGTTCACGCTCCTCGCTCCTCTCAGTCGGCACTGACTGGTGGCGGTTTCGGCGGGCCCGCACCCCTGCCCCGCCAGCACCGCGAACCCCACCCGTCCCGGCGAAGATCGCGGACATGTGAAGCAGGTCACAAGCCCAACTGCCTCGCATCCTATGCCTGGCGGTCTGTGATCTGCGACACGGGGTATCCCCTTACCTTTGTGATCTCCACCACCTGACGAACGATCATGAAGTCGGATGAGCGGTGATCTTCACACGCGAAGCGTCAACTCGATCACCAGACGTGACATTTTTGCTCATCACCGCAGGCCCAGAGGGTCGTCTCAATATCAAGAGACTTCCGCCGCATGCAAATTCGCGCTGGACGCAACCCCTTGATAGGGGGACCCGTTCACACTTCGGGGGGATCAACGGGACCGATGTGGACACGTGCACGCGTTCACGAGCGGGGATGGCGCGAAGGCGGCGGAGGTTCACGCGCGGGACGCGGCCGCCGGGGTGACCGTTCCGTGACCTGCGCCACATCTCGTCGAGGGCAAATAAGCCGGGCTTGGCCATCCGCCTCAACCAGTGGTAGGCGGCGGGCAATTCGGACTTAATACTGAAAGGCCATGATCACGGGCCTGATGGACAGTGTCCGCAATGCCCGTTACGGCGTCAATAAAGAGTGACGGGCGACGAATTCGGCCGCCGATTGAACAACTGTGGCGCACCGCACGTTTCTTGAAGGTATGGACGAGCCCCTGGTACCGCTAGTACCCATGTCCCACACCGCACACATACGAAGCCACCGGAAGCCCCGTCGCAACGCCCCGTCGCTCGCGATGCGCGCCGGAGTCGCCAGTGGCGTCATCGGCACCCTGGCCGTGGCCGCGGCGGCGGGTTCGGCGAGCGCCGCCGAGCCCGTGGCGCAGACCATGGAACTGCCGACCCTGACGGCCGACCTGGCCACCCAGGTCGCCGAGTCCGCGGACGCCACCCAGCAGGCCGCGGCCGACTACCAGCTTCAGGCGGAGCGCGACGCGGCGGCCGCCAAGGCCGCCAAGCAGGCCAAGGCCGACCTGGCCGACGCCAAGAAGGCCGAGGCCAAGAAGAAGGCCGAGGCCGCCCGCAAGGCCGCGGCGGCCGAGGCCGTCTCGCGCTCCTCGGCGCGGACCGCCCTGTCGGCCAGCGCCTCCACCTCCACGAACGTCGCCGCTCCCGCCAGCGGCAACGTCTCGACCGTCATCGCCTTCCTCAAGGCACAGGTCGGCGACGCGTACGTCATGGGCGGCACCGGACCCAACGCGTGGGACTGCTCCGGCCTGGTGCAGGCGGCGTTCAAGCAGGTCGGCGTCGACCTGCCGCGCGTCTCCGAGGCCCAGTCGACGTCCGGTACGCCGGTTTCGCTGTCCAATGTCCAGGTCGGCGACATTCTGTACTGGGGTGCGGCGGGTTCGGCGTACCACGTCGGGGTGTACATCGGTAACGGGCAGTACCTCGACGCGGCCAACCCCTCCAAGGGCGTCGTGATCCAGGACCTCTCGGGCTACCCGGCCACGGGCGCGGTGCGCGTGCTCTGATCCACGGGTGACTCCCGAAGGACCGCTTCCTGTGCGGGGAGCGGTCCTTCGGGTTGCCCTGGAGCCGGTCCCGGCGGCTTGCGGGGCGGCACTCCCCACCCGCACCGCACGCCGCACACTCCCTCACGCCGCGCGTGCCGTCGAAAGGCCGGGGCCGCCCGGCAACCACCGGGCGGCCCCTTCTTCGGACACATGACCGTCGAGTGACCGCCCGGGCGGCCCATGAACGGTCAGGCCTTCGGCGCCACCTTCGAGAGGCCGTTGATGATGCGGTCCATCGCGTCGCCGCCCGTCGGGTCGGTGAGGTTCGCGAGCATCTTGAGGGTGAACTTCATCAGCATCGGGTGGGTCAGACCGCGCTGCGTGGCGATCTTCATGACCTTCGGGTTGCCGATGAGCTTCACGAAGGCCCGGCCGAGGGTGTAGTACCCGCCGTAGGTGTCCTTCAGGACGCGCGGGTAGCGCTGGAGGGCCAGCTCGCGCTGGCCGGGAGTGGCGCGCGCGTGGGCCTGGACGATGACGTCGGCCGCGATCTGGCCGGACTCCATGGCGTAGGCGATGCCCTCACCGTTGAAGGGGTTCACCAGACCGCCGGCGTCACCCACCAGCAGCAGGCCCTTGGTGTAGTGCGGTTGACGGTTGAAGGCCATCGGGAGGGCCGCGCCGCGGATCGGGCCGGTCATGTTCTCGGGGGTGTAGCCCCAGTCCTCCGGCATCGAGGCGCACCAGGCCTTCAGGACCTCGCGCCAGTCGAGCTCCTTGAAGGAGTCGGAGGTGTTGAGGACACCGAGGCCGACGTTCGAGGTGCCGTCGCCCATGCCGAAGATCCACCCGTAGCCGGGCAGCAGGCGGTCCTCGGCGCCCCGGCGGTCCCACAGCTCCAGCCACGACTCCAGGTAGTCGTCGTCGTGACGCGGCGAGGTGAAGTACGTGCGGACGGCGACGCCCATCGGACGGTCCTCGCGGCGGTGCAGGCCCATCGCGAGGGAGAGGCGGCTGGAGTTGCCGTCCGCCGCCACCACCAGCGGGGCGTGGAAGGTCACCTCGCGCTTCTCCTTGGAGTCGGCGTCGCCCAGCTTGGCGTGCACGCCGATGATCCGGCCGGTGCGCTCGTCGAGGACCGGGGCGCCGACGTTGCAGCGCTCGTACAGCCGGGCGCCCGCCTTCTGCGCCTGGCGCGCGAGCTGCTCGTCGAAGTCGTCCCGCTTGCGCACGAGCCCGTAGTCGGGGAAGGAGGCGAGATCCGGCCAGTCGAGCTGGAGGCGTACGCCGCCGCCGATGATGCGCAGGCCCTTGTTGCGGAGCCAGCCGGCCTCCTCGGAGATGTCGATGCCCATCGACACCAGCTGCTTGGTCGCGCGCGGGGTCAGTCCGTCGCCGCAGACCTTCTCGCGCGGGAAGGCCGTCTTCTCCAGGAGCAGGACGTCGAGCCCCGCCTTCGCCAGGTAGTAGGCGGTGGTGGAGCCGGCTGGCCCGGCCCCGACGACGATGACGTCGGCGGTGTTCTCGGAGAGGGGCTGGGGCTCGGTCACGGCGGGGTCTCCCCAAGACTCGAAATCAACGTGCCGACGGGCACTGGACATGGGCAGTCTATGCAGCGGTACCGATCACCCGGCTGAAGGGCTGCCCCGTGAACCGAGCTCTCCCCGATGTACGACTGCGCGTCCCCACCGACGAGGACGCTCTCGCGTGGCACCGGGTCTTCGACGATCCCGAGGTCATGGAGTTCCACGGCGGCCGCGCGGCCGAGCGGTCCGTCTACGAGGAACTCACGGCCCGGCAGCGGCGGCACGACGCGGAGCACGGGTTCTGTCTGTGGACGATGGTCGGTCCCGGGGACGAGGTACTGGGCTTCACGGGCGCCCAGCCGTGGCCGCACTCCTGGGGCCCGGCCGGGAAGATCGAGATCGGCTGGCGGCTGGGGCGGGAGCACTGGGGCAAGGGGTACGTCACGGCGGCGGCGCGGACCACGCTGGAGCGGGTCCGCGCGGCGGGCGTCACGGACGTCGTCGCCATGGTCAACTCGGGCAACACCCGTTCCATCGCGGTGACCAGACGGCTCGGCATGGAGCTCGCGGAGCGGTTCACGCTGCCCTCGTCGCACCAGGAGGGCCACCGCTACCGGCTGGCCCTGTGACGGAGCCCCGCGCGTCTCCGCACGGGTTCCGGAAGGGCACGGCCGAGGCTTACCCTTCCGGTACCGCTGGGGGTGACGTCTGTGCGCATGACACCCAAGACACCCGAAGTGCGCGTGCCGCGGCTCGTCGGTCTGATGGCCGTGGACGCGCGTGAGACGGCAGAGGCTCGCGGTGTTCTGCTCGCCGCGCCCGACCGGCCCGATTTCCATCGGACGGTCGTCGACCACGTCGTACGGCAATTTCCGCAGCCCGGGGCCGAGGTGCCGCGCGGAGCCGTCGTCACGGTGTGGTTCGACCCGGGCGACGCGGAGGGCGGCGCCGGGGTGCGTGAGCCCTGTCCGCCGCGTCCGCCGTCGGGCGGGCTGCGCCGCGAACTCGACCTGCCCGGCGACCCGTTCGAGGTCCTCGGGTAGCCGGCCCGGGCACTTCCCCCGGGCCGGGCGTCAGGCCGGCTTGTAGCCCCGGTGGAGGGCCACGATGCCGCCCGTCAGGTTGCGCCAGGCCACCTTCGTCCAGCTGGCGCCGATCAGCCGCTGGGCCAGTTCCGGCTGGGTCGGCCAGGCGCGGATGGACTCGGCGAGGTAGACGTACGCGTCGGGGTTGGAGGAGGCCGCGCGGGCGACCGGGGGCAGCGCGCGCATCAGGTACTCGGTGTAGACCGTGCGGAACGGCGCCCAGGTGGGGTGCGAGAACTCGCAGATCACGACGCGCCCGCCCGGCTTGGTGACGCGGTACAGCTCGCGGAGCGCGGTGTCGGTGTCCTGCACGTTGCGCAGCCCGAAGGAGATCGTGACGGCGTCGAACGTGTCGTCCTTGAAGGGCAGCCTGGTCGCGTCGCCGGCGGTCAGCGGCAGCCAGGGGTGGTTCCGCTTGCCGACGCGGAGCATCCCGAGGGAGAAGTCGCAGGGGACGACGTACGCGCCGGTGCGGGCGAAGGGGAGCGACGAGGTCGCGGTGCCTGCCGCGAGGTCCAGGATCTTCTGCGCGGGGCGCGCGTCGACCGCCTTCGCGACCTCCTTGCGCCACGCCCGGTCCTGTCCGAGCGACAGCAGGTCGTTCGTCAGGTCGTACCGTTCCGCCACGCCGTCGAACATCGAGGCGACTTCGTGCGGCTGCTTGTCCAGGGATGCGCGGGTCACGGTTCCCATTGTGGCAGTAGGGACCTGACGGCTCCGAGGCACCCGGCCGCCGACGCGGCCGCTTTCCGGGCGCGGGGCGTTCACGAAGGTCCCGGTACGTCTCCGCGAGGTCTCGCCCGCCCGGCGACGCGCGGCACGCCCTCGCGGGCCGGACCGGCGTCACCTGCCCTGGAACGGGCGCCTTTCGCGATCAGCGGCCGCGGTACACCAGCCGCCCGCCGATCACGGTCGCCACGCAGGTCCCCGCACCGCGCCGGACCAGTTCGGCGCGGTCCGCGACGTCGAACACGGCGAACCGGGCGGGACCGCCCGGCACCAGCGCCGGCAGCAGGACCAGCGGGACCGGGGACAGCGCCGCCGGACCCGGCAGCCGGTCCGGCCGCCGCCCCACCGCGAGCCCCGACCTGCGCACCGCGTCGGCCACGGCGCGCGACCGCAGCTCCCCCGCCACCGCCACCGTCCCGTGCGCCAGCATGCGCTGGACCCCGCGCCGGGCGCTCGCGCCGAGGCGCGCCGGATCGGCGCGGAAGATCGCCCTGGCCCGCTCCCCGCCGATGGGCTCGGTGCCGAGGGCGTCGGCCTCGCGCGGGTCCGGGTGGTAGGTGGCCTCCAGGAGCTCCGGGCCGTACGGGTTCAGCAGGCCCGGCGTCAGGATGCCGGGCCAGCGCCGCACCTTGGCGCCCGGGTGGGCGGCGGCCAGTTCCTCGTACGGGCCGACGGCGGCGACGGCCGCCCCGTCGACCAGGACCGCGGTGCCGGGTGACTGCTCGGCGACGTGAAGGGTCGTCATCGGTACGTCAGTTGGAGGCGAGAAGCTTCAGCTCGGGGTGCGCGGTGCCGCCCTCGATCGCCGTCGAGGAGATGTGGGACATGACGCGCTCGTCGACCGGGTCGTCCGCCGGGTCGTCGTGGACGACGACGTGCTCGTACGTCGTGGTCCGCTGGGCGGGGACGCGGTCCGCCTTGCGGATCAGGTCGATGATCTCCAGGCGGTTGGAGCGGTGCTTGGCGCCGGCGGAGGAGACGACGTTCTCCTCCAGCATGATCGAGCCGAGGTCGTCCGCGCCGTAGTGCAGGGAGAGCTGGCCGACCTCCTTGCCGGTGGTCAGCCAGGAGCCCTGGATGTGGGCGACGTTGTCGAGGAAGAGGCGGGCGATCGCGATCATCCGCAGGTACTCGAAGAGCGTCGCCTGCGTGCGGCCCTTCAAGTGGTTGTTCTCGGGCTGGTAGGTGTACGGGATGAACGCGCGGAAGCCGCCCGTGCGGTCCTGTACGTCGCGGATCATCCGCAGGTGCTCGATGCGCTCGGCGTTGGTCTCGCCGGTGCCCATCAGCATCGTGGACGTCGACTCGACGCCCAGCCCGTGCGCGATCTCCATGATCTCCAGCCAGCGCTCGCCGCTCTCCTTGAGCGGGGCGATCGCCTTGCGCGGGCGGGCGGGCAGCAGTTCGGCGCCGGCGCCCGCGAAGGAGTCGAGACCGGCCGCGTGGATGCGGGTGATCGCCTCCTCCACCGACACCTTGGAGATCCGGGCCATGTGCTCGACCTCGGAGGCGCCGAGGGAGTGGATGACCAGCTCGGGGTACGCGCCCTTGATCGCGGCGAAGTGCTTCTCGTAGTACTCGACGCCGTAGTCCGGGTGGTGTCCGCCCTGGAACATGATCTGCGTTCCGCCGAGCTCGACGGTCTCCGCGCAGCGGCGCAGGATGTCGTCGAGGTCGCGCGTCCAGCCCTTGTCGGTGTCCTTGGGAGCCGCGTAGAAGGCGCAGAACCTGCACGCCGTGACGCACACGTTCGTGTAGTTGATGTTGCGCTCGATGATGTACGTCGCGATGTGCTCGGTACCCGCGTACCTGCGGCGGCGTACGGCGTCGGCGGCGGCGCCGAGCGCGTGCAGCGGGGCGTCGCGGTAGAGGACGAGCGCCTCCTCCGGGGTGATCCGCCCACCCTCGGCGGCACGGTCCAGCACGGACTGAAGGTCGGCCTTCTCGGTCACCGGGAGCGTCCCTTTCGTAAGGGTTGTGGACAGACTCAACCACCCTACGCCAGCCCGCCGCACCGGCCGACGCCAGGCCCGCCGGGCGGGGTCGCGCCCCCCTGGACGGGCCCCGTCGCGCCGGCCCGCGTCACCCCGCCCGGCGCCACCCCGGCGGATCCCTTCGCGCCGGCCCGGCACCCCCCGGCAGGGGCCCCTTCTCGCCCGCCCGGCGTCAGGCCGCGTACGCCCCGATCAGCAGTCCCACGTACGCCCCGGCGATCAGGAACGGGCCGAAGGGGATCGACGTCTTGCGCCCCGCGCGCCGGGCCACCACCAGCGCCGTGCCGTACAGCGCGCCGAACAGGAACCCGGCGAAGGTGCCGAGGGCGACCACGCTCCACCCGTACCAGCCGAGCACCGCGCCGAGACCGAGGGCCAGTTTCACGTCGCCGAAGCCCATGCCGTTCGGGTTGACGAGGAACAGCACGAAGTACCCGCCCCCGAGCGCGAGCGCCCCGAACAGCGCCGTCGTCCACCGTCCCGCGTGCTCGGGCAGCACGGCGGCCGCCCCGAGCAGCACGAGCGCCGCCGCCGCCAGCGGCAGGGTCAGCGCGTCCGGCAGCCGCTGCACCCGGAAGTCCACCACGGCGAGCAGGACGCCGAGCGGTGCCAGCAGCAGCCACACGCCCAGCTCGGGGCGCGTACCGGTCGCGAGGGCGAGCCCGGCGCAGAGCAGGGCGGTGACCGGCGAGACGAAGAGGACGCCGGGACCGTAACGGGTGCCGCCCGGCGACCGGGCGGGCCCCAGCCAGCCGCGCGCGGCCCCGGTGATCGGCAGCCCCTCGGGGCAGCGGTCCCGCCACGGCTCGCCGGGTTCGACGGCGAAGCGGTACGCGGGCCGGGGCACCAGAAGCCCCGCCGCCGCGCCCCAGAGCCCGGCGACGACGACGAGCCAGCGGTCGAGATCCACGCGTTCCCCCAATGAATCCGGTGTTCCGGATGAATCCGGTGTTCCGGCCGGGCCGGCGAGCCCGGCCGGTCGGCGCACGGGCCACGGCCGAGGCCGACCGCCGTGCGAACGGCGGCCGGACCCGGCGGGCGCGACGGCGGCCGGTGCCGGCCCGTGTGCCGACCGCGCCCGGCCCGTCGGCATGCGGACCGCGGCCACAGGCCGCCGGTGTGCGGGCCCGCCGGTGTGCGGGCCGGGCCGCGGGACCCGGCTGTTCAGCCCGCCGCCGGCGTACCGCTGCGCCAGGCCGGGAGCAGTTCGTCGAGCAGCGCCTCCGTCCGGGGCGGCAGCCCCCGCGCCCCGCTGCGGGCCACGAGGTCCGCGGCGAGCCGCCTCACCCTGTCCTCGTCCCCCGTCGCGTGCGTCGCGCGCAGCAGCTCGTTCCACAGCCGCTCGTCCGCCGGCGCCGAGTTCATCGACGCGTCCAGCGCCTCGATCGCCTTCTCCGCCCGGCCCTTCTCCAGGTGGAACGCGGAGAGCGCGAGGCCGATGTCCGCGACCAGCAGCGGCAGCTGGGCGTCGACGATCTCGTGGGTGAGCCAGCCGTAGCGCCCCTCGGGACGGTCGGCGAGCAGCGGACCGCGGACGAGGACGAGCGCGTCGGTCAGCAACCGCCCGCGCACGACCCGGCTGTCGACGCCCTTGCCCTGCGTGGCCTCGTGGTAGAGGGAGCGCAGCACGTCCAGGTCGGAGACGACGGACCTGGCGAGCGTGAGCCGCCCGGTCTCGTCGGTGCCGAGGCGGGGGGTGCCGTCGGGGTCGTCGCCGAGCCAGCCGCGCAACCGCTCGACGAGCGCGTCACGCACGTCCTCGGTGACCCCGCGCGGCCACAGCGCGGAGGACAGCACCCGCGGGTGCACCCCTTCGCGGTGCAGCAGGAGCAGCGCCAGCGCCTCGTGCAGCAGCGGACTGCGTTCGCCCTCGGGCGTCTCCAGGCCGATGATCTCGTACGGGCCCACGAGCCGCGCGTACACCGCGGGCCGCCCCTGCTCGCTGATGTCGACGAGGAACGGCGGAGAGCTGGTCGGGCCGTCGGGCCCGCCCTCGGGGTCCGCGGCGGCGAAGAGTTCGACGACCGCCCCCCGCTGGGCGGCGGGCAGCATCTGCGCGTCGAGTTCGAGGCCGAGGAGCGGCGCGAGCAGCCTGCCCTCGCTCGTGACCTCCATCTCCCAGGCCGCGCCCGGAAGTTCGCCGCTCTCGGTGCCGACGAGGTAGCCGATTCCCAGCCGTCCCGCGTCGGCGGCCAGTTCGGCGAGCCTGAGGGCGTCGGCGGGTGACGGCTCGACGGCGAGGAGGACGAGGTGCGGGGCCCAGCGGGTGTGCTGGGCGGGCCCGGTGCGGCCGGTGAGCACGGAGTCGTGTCCGGCGGCGCCCAGGGCGCCGCGCCGCTGCCGTGTCTCGGCCTCCATGGTCTCGACGAGCGCCTCGATGTCGTCGAGGTGGCGCAGCCGGTTGGGCGCGAGCGGTGTCAGGTCCTCGCCGAAGCCGACGAGGGTGATCGTCATGCGGTCCGACCAGCCGTTGGTGGCCAGTTCGGCGGCGACGGAGGCGAAGACGGAGGCGCGGTCGGTCGCGCTTCCGCTCAGCGAGACGATGCCGGGCACGGCCTCCAGGTTGAGGAGCAGCCGCGAGTCGTCCATGGTGCCGAGGCTGACGAGGCCGGGGTAGGGGGCGGCGGTGCCGTCCTCCTCGTACCGCTCGGCGTCGGCCCGTGCCAGCATCCAGAACGTCTGGTCCTGGCCGAGCTGCCACGGCGCGGGCGGCTTTCCGGCGGGCTGGGCGAGCTGGAGGTGGAGGTCGCCGCTGCCGCCGAGCCAGGCCGCGTAGACGGTCGGCAGCGGACGCGACTCGGCGGCGAGGGCGGCCGCGAGTCCGCGCAGCGACAGGTCGAGGAGGCGTACGCCCTCGGGGTCGGCGCCGACGAGCAGCGCGTCCTGGGCGTCCTGGGCGGATCCGGTCGGGACCGGCGGCTCCATGCCCCGGCGGCCGCCGACCGCGCCGAGCGCCGACTGCCACAGGGCCTGGCGGCGGCGCCGGCCGAGGGCGCCGAGGAGGCCCGCCGCGAGGAGGGGCGCGCCGACGAGGGCCTCGGGCAGGCCGAAGCCGCTCTCGTCGGAGGCCGGGTGCGATCCCCGTCCGTGGCGCGAGTCGGCGGACGCCTCCTCGGAGGAGGCCCGCTCGCGGTCCTGGCCGTGGTCGCCGCCGGCCCGCTGCTGGGGCACGCGGAAGTGCGCGGTGTCCCGGTCGCCCTGGCCGCTCCTCCCGTCCTGCCGGTCGGCGCCGCCCCGCTGTCCGTCGGCCTGCCGGTGGTCGCCGGTCTTCGCGTAGTCGTGGATCTGCTGCTGGACCTGCTCGGGGACCTTGGGTCCGGCGTCGGGCATCTCGACGAGTTCGCCGCCGTGGGCGTCGCCGGGCATCTCCATGATCCAGCCGGGCCGGATGAGGCTGGCCTCGGACAGCCTGGACCCGTCGGGCTGCGTACGGTCCTTGTTGAGCTGGTAGATCTCCTTGTACCGGCGCCCGTCGCCGAGGTGGCGCTGCGCGATCTCCCAGAGCGAGTCGTGGTGGCGGCCCTCGGGGGGCTGGATCCGGTAGTACTTCGTGTCGCCGTGCCGGGCGGAGGCGGCGTCGTCCGCCTGGGACGCCGCCCGGGACGCGGCGTCGGCGGCCTGTTCGGCGACGGCCGCGGCGGTCACGGCGGCGGCCTGCTCCTGCTGCTGCCCGAACAGCACGCCCGGCGTCCGCTGAGCGGCGGCGACGGAGCCCTGCCGACCGCCTTCCGGGCTCTGGCCGAGCTGGGAGAGGCCGGGGGTGAAGCTCGCGGCGGCGGCGCCGACGAGCAGGAGCGCCGCGACGAGCTGGCGGGCGAGCAGCTGGCTGGGCCCTGCGCCCGGTACGCGGTTGGGCAGCCCGACGCCCGAGAGCGCGGCCTTCATCTCGACGAGGACGCACGCGGCGAACTGCGCCCACGCGAACCACACGACGACCGTCAGGATGTCGATGAACGTGCCGACGGTGATCTCCTGCTGGAGCCAGTCCAGCGAGGGCGCCCCGTGCGGCAGCGGCCAGCCCACGGCGACCACCAGCGCGCCGGGCACGCCGACGAGCAGCACCAGCAGGGCGACGAGCGCCCCGAACGCCTTCACGAAGTCCCCGAACGTCCGACGACGCCGGGGCAGGGGCTGCGGCGTCCGATTCCTCGGACCCGGCGAGCCGCCCGTCGGACTGGAGTTGGTGCGTCGCGCCATGGCGGGTGTCCTGATGTCGTTTGGGGTGGGTATGAGTTCGGGGGGGGTGGACCGAGCCTACTGAGAGTCTAGGGAGGGTGTCGAAGGCAGGGCGGATGCCGCGTACGGCCTCCCGTCCGTTCCGTCACCGGCCTTCCAGGACGGCCGAGTTGCGGCACCACTCGGATCCTCCCCGTTCCCACGCCCCTCCGCAGCGGCGGCGGAACGGTCTTCACGGACCCCGCACGACCGCCTCCGGGCCGCCGGGCAGCGGCTTTCGCGCCACCGATTCCGGACCTTCTCCGGGCCCTCCGGGGCGGTCGCATAATCTGCCCCGGACGAGTCATGTTCACCGGCACTCCGAGAGGGGAAACCGATGGCACTGAGGCGTGACGCGACGGCGCGTCAGGTGCGTCTGGCGGCGGAACTGCGCCGGCTCCGCCAGGCGGCCGGACTCGCGTCGCGCGAAGCGGCCGTCCTGCTCGGGGCGAGCCCGGCGCAGATCAGTCAGATCGAGGCCGGCCTCGCGGGCGTGAGCGAGAAGCGGCTGCGCAGGCTCGCGGCACAGTACGTCTGCACGGACGAGGCGTTCGTGGAGGCCCTGGTCGCCATGGCCACCGACCGGACACGCGGGTGGTGGGAGCCGTACCGCGGCCTGCTGCCCACGCCGTTCCTCGACCTCGCCGAGCTGGAGCACCACGCGGCCTTCCTGCGGGACGTCCAGTTCCTCTACGTCCCCGGCCTCCTCCAGACGGAGCAGTACGCCCGCGCGGTGTTCTCCTACCGCGTGCCCGAACTCCCGGCCGAGGAGGTCGAGTTGCGCGTACGGCACCGTATGCAGCGCAAGGCACTGCTCGAAGGCCCCACGCCCAAGCGGTACGACGGCGTCGTCCACGAGGCCGCCCTGCGCATCATGGTCGGCGACCGTGCCGCCTCACGGTCTCAGCTCGCCCACGTGCTCGAACTCTCCGAGGCCGACCACATCACCGTGCGCGTCATCCCCTTCGACCTGGAGGGGTTCGGTGGCGCCACGAGCGCCATGACCTACGCGGGAGGGCCGGTGCCCAAGCTGGACACCGTCGTGCGCGACGCTCCCCAGGGCGCCGCGTTCATCGACTCCGAAGCCCAGCTCAACGCCTATCGCACGCTGTTCCATAAGGTCGAGGAAGTGTCGCTGGACGCCGGCCGGTCCCGCGACTTCATCCACAGGTTGACGAAGGAGCTGTGAAAGGCACCCATGAGCACCCCTGACAACTGGCAGAAGTCGTCCTACTCGGGACCCGGCGACGGCGACTCCTGCGTCGAGCTCGCCGCCGGCCCCACCACCCTCCACCTCCGCGAATCCGACGCCCCCGACACCGTCCTGACCACCGGCCCCGCCCCGGTCGGCCACCTCCTCCGGGCCATCCGCTCCGGAACGGTCGGCGCGCCCCGCACGTAACGACCCCTCGACGAAGCCCTGTTCGGCGTTCCGGCCGCAACGAACGGCGCGATACGTTCACACGTACGTTCTGATGCAGAGGCTGCGGACCAGGACCTGACCAGCGGGAGAACCATGCCCGACATCAACCGTTGCCAGATCTGCGGCGAAGCCGCTCCCCATCTTCCAGAGCCGGATGTCCGATCGCTGGATGCTCGTGAAGAAGACCGGTCCGTGGTTCGGCTTCGGGCTCCCCCAGCTCCGGGCCATCGGCTCGGGCGGAATCCCGCTCTCGGCTTCCGAGGTGACCCGTTACCGGCTTCCCGCCGATCTCGGGGGCGAGGTCGGTGCGTATGGACTCTCCGGTCTCCTGGAAGCCCTCGGGGTCGCGCACCGGTACGCCGAAGCGGCTGAACTGGCCCGTGCGCAATACCGCTTCGTCGACTACTACGCGCCGAAGAAGCTCATCGACTACGTGGCCGTGACACCCCTGCCCCTGCCCGAGGAGGCCCGGACCTTCCTCACCGCCCACGCGAAGACGTACACCCCCGTCACCTTCGGCGAAGAGGACGGGTGATCGAGTACACCCACCGCGAGGATCTCCGGGCCGGAACGACGGCGACCCGGCGACCGTGCCGCGCCGGACGTCCGGCGCGGAGGACTTGGCCGTCGCGCGGGGCGACACCCGTACCCTGCGTATGGTGCCGGCCCAGACGTACGTCCCGGTCCCGGGAACCACCGACCAGGTGGTTCTCGTCTCCGGAGCCGGCCCGGTGCTGGACCCGGCCGAGGCGTTCCACGACGTCTTCGACGCGGTGACCAGCACGTTCCGGTTCGTCTGGCCGGGACTTCAGGACTCGAGGAGGGGACCCGGCATGGGTGGTGGCGGCAAGAGCGACCTCGCGCTCCCGCTGAGCGAACTGGAGGACTACGGCGGGCGGCTGCGGGACATCAAGAGCCGGCTGAACCACACCAAGAAGCTCTTCGAGTCGTACAAGGACGACCTGGGCGACCACACCGTCTACGACGCCCTGGACGACTTCGAGTCCGGCTGGGAGGACGGTCGCGAGGACATCGGCCAGGCCCTCGACGCCCTCGCGAAGATGTCCGACGCCGTGGTCCGCGAGTTCAAGAAACTCGACGACCAGCTGGCCAAGGACGTCGCGGAGGGCGTGAAGACGGAGAAGAAGGACGGGGCGGAGTAGCCCGGATGCGGCACCAGGGCCGAGACACAGGGGCGATCCGGCCCGTCGGGTTCTTCTCCGAACTCGTGCCCGGGTGGGGGTTTCCCCCGGGCGGGCTCCTGCGGGATGCCGTGAATCCGGTCGGTGAGCCCGACGAGGCGGAGATCGTCGGGTATCTCGGACGGGGTGCCGGGATCTGGGCCGAGACGAGTGCCGGGTCCGACGTCCTGGACCCGGGTGGCCCCGTCATGGCCGGCATCGGGTCGCTGTACACGGACGGGACCTGGCTGTGGCGTCAGGACCTGCCGTACTACCTCGGCAGGTACCACGTGTCCCTGCCCCCGGACTTCCTCACGCACGTCAGGAACGCCCGTCACCGGGTTCCGGACGTGCCGGAGGCGCGGCTTCTGGAGATCCTCACCCGGGACCTCGGCGTCGCCGTGGACTGAGCGGACCGGGTGGCACCTCAGCCCACCTCGTTCTCCGCCACCGCCCGCCCGTGGACGGTCACGTCACCGCCGTAGAACATCCCCGTGAAGACCGGCGAGTAGGTGAGCTGGACCTCGACCTCCACCTGCTGGGCGTCGGCGGTCACGCAGTGGGTCGCCGCGATGTCCGCGCCGGACATGCCCATCTCCCGGGCGAACGCCTTCACCCGGGCGCCGCAGTTCTCGAAGTTGATGGGCGCCGGGCCGTTCTCGTTCTCGTAGAGGGATGCGAGGTCGATGTCCTGGGCCGCGAAACGGGCCGCCTGCTCGGCGATGTCGGCGGCCCGCTCCCGCTTGGAGATGGACATGCCGCCGTCGATGACGAACGCCGACAGGGAGAGGAAGACGAGCGCGAAGATGATGACCGCCCCGGCGCCCGAGCCCCGGTCGTCGAGCCGCTCCCGGCGCGCGGCGGCCCAGCCGAGAACGGCGGGGCCCGGCCCCGGGTCCTGCCGTACGGAGGCCGGCCCCGGGTCCCGTCGTACGGGGGTCGGCCCCGGGCCCTGCCGTACGGGGGCCGGCTTCGGGCCCGTCGCCCACCGGGATGCCCACCGGGTCCGGTCCCCACCGGCGGAGATCGGTCTCATGCCGTCCTCCGGAACGGGTCGAGCGGGGAGCTGAAGGACGCCTCCAGGGTCGTGGGCACGTCGAGGCCGATCATCGCGAGGCCCCGCACCTCGCAGCTCACCTCGACGGTGAAGAGCGTGTCCGGCTCGAAGCCCGTGCTGGTCTGCGTCACGTCCACCGGCCCCGAGCAGACGTCCGCGAGGTCGGCCTCGGCCGCCTTCCTCGCCTCGGCCATGGCGGTCGCGTGGTCCTTCTGGATCGAGCCCGCCCGCGCGGCGTCCCGGGCCGCTCCGTCCAGCGCTCCACGGCCGTCGACCAGCTGCCCGAAGGCCACCAGCACCAGGATGAAGAGGATCATCACCGGCGCGAGGATGACCACCTCGATGGTGGACAGCCCCCGGTCGCGCCGGTGCCCGGACACACGGTCCAGGAACCCTGCGCGCAGGGCCTTCGCTCCCGTCACGGCCCCTCCTCCCTCACGAACCTCTCCACCGGCCCCGAGGACTGTGCGTGCACCGTCAGGTCCAGGCCCGGAAAGACCGCCGGGACCCTCGCCCTGATCTCCACCCCGACGGTGTCCGGCTCCGGCTGGAGCATCGTCACGTCCGGGGACAGCACCAGGTTCGGCCCGAGCTGGCGGATGTAGCTGTCGACGACGTCACCCGCCTCCCCGCGCCACGCGCCGGGCTGCGCGTCCGCGGTGGCACGGGCCTTGCGGGCGCCCGCCTGGGCCGCCGCCTGGGCGACGTGGTCGGCGAAGAAGTACAGCGCGAACTGCACCGTCGCGAAGATCATGAAGAAGAGCACCGGGGTGAGCAGCACGAACTCGATCGCGGTCATGCCGGAGTCACCGCGGGCGGAGGCCGCCTCCACCCTGCGGCGCACCCAGCGGCGTACCCCTCGGCCTCCGCGCACTCGCATCACCGGAGCTCAGCAGGTCTTGCCGGCGTCGGCGCCCTTGATGCAGTCGCCGACCTTGTTGGCGCCGTCGCTCAGCGCGGCGTTGATGATCGCGGCGACCACGCCGACGATGGCGACGACGACGGCGGAGATGATGACCCACTCGACCGCGGACGCGCCCCGGTCGAGTTCGCCGGAGCGGGCACGCTGCACCCGGCCCTGGAGAAAGGTGATCAGGAAGTCCACCCCCGGGATCCCGGTGCTGAAGTTCCGTCCGTTCATGGTGAGTTGTCCTCTCGAAGGATTGTGGTGGTCGGCGGGCGGCCGTGCGGGCACCGCGGACGATCAGACCTGGAACACGCGCATCGCCGCCGGGAAGATCAGGAAGACCAGGAAGCCCGCGCACAGCAGCAGTTGGGCGACGAGCATCGACTGCGACTTCTCGCCCGCGCTGCCCTCGATCTCGGAGAGCTCGCGGTGCCGCATCGTCTCGGCGCGCGAGGCGAGCGACTCCCGCACCTTCGCGCCGTCGTCCGCGACCAGTGCCAGCGAGGCCGACAGGTCCTTCAGCTCCTCGACGCCGAGCTCCTCACCGAGCGAACCGAGCGCCTGCCACTGGGAGGTGCCGGTGATCCGGGCGTCCGCGAGCGCGTTGCGGATGCGCTGGGTGGCCCAGCCGTCGGAGATCTCGGCCGCGGCCATCAGCGCCTCGGGCAGACCGCGGCCGCCGGCCAGGCTCATCGACACCAGGTCCAGGTACGCGCCGATCACGCGCCGCAGGTCGCGCCGCTTGGCCACGGCGTCCCTGCGCACCTCCAGGTCGGGGAGGAAGAAGAAGACGACCGCGAAGAGCAGCGCGAGCCAGACCGGGACGATCGGGCTGCGGCTGACACTGAGCGTCCAGACCACGGCGAAGAGGAACGGGCCGAAGAAGACACCGGCCGCGGCCAGCAGCACCTTCGTCGCGAGGAACCTCTCCCAGCTCCGGTCCAGGACCGCCAGGTCCGCGCGCAGCGAGCGCTGTTCCCAGCCCTGCTGGAGGTACAGCTCGGCGACGCGCGAGCCGACCTGGGCGCGCAGGCTGCCGAAGCGCCCGCTGTCCCGCTGCCCCTGGTGCGCGGACTCGTACGCCGCCCCGCGGGCCCGCATCGCGTCGATGCGGGCGACCTGCGCGACCGCGCTGCGCTTCGACGGCATGAGCGCGCGGACGAGGGCGTAGACGCCCAGGCCCAGGACGGCGCCGATCAGGATCGGCATGGTCAGGTTCATCGGCGTACCGCCTCATCCCCGGAAACCGGTGTACGGGGCCGCACGAACCGTACGGACGACTCGTCCCGCACCAGGAAGCGCTCCGGCGTCTCGATCGTGGACAGCTTGCGCAGCCACCAGAAGCCGAGGCCGAACAGGCCGCAGACACAGGCCAGTACGAGCTGGCCGACCGCCGTGCCGTACGGCTCGACGAACTCACGGTTGAAGATCGACAGTCCGAGGACGAAGGCGATGGACACCGCGACGACGATCTGCACGGAGCGCCGCGTCGAGGCGCGCTGGGCCATCACGCGCTGCCGCATGTCGACCTCCTCGCGCGCCGACTTGGCCAGGGCGCCCAGCACCTGGCGCAGGCCGGGTCCGCGCAGGCGCGCGTTGAGGATGAGCGCGGCCACGATGATGTCGGCGGAGGCGTCGTCGATCTCGTCGGCCAGTTGCTGCAGGGCCTCGGGCAGCGGTGTCCGGGAACGCAGCCGGTCCACCAGCGCGTCGAGGTGCGGCCGCAGTACGGGGGCGGAGGCGCGTGCCGAGGCCGGGATGGCCTGCTCCAGGCCGACCGCGCCCGCGATGGTGTCGCGCAGCGACTCGGTCCAGGACGCCAGCGCCTCCACACGGCGCATCGCGGCCCGTTCCTCGGAGGCGCCGCCGAAGAGCTTGTCCCAGAAGAAGACGAGGATTCCCGCGGCGAGACCGGCGACGGCCCAGCGGGTGAGGAGAAGGACGACGAGGCCGGCGATGGCGGCGATCGAGCCGCGCTGTCCGGCGAACCGGATCAGCTCGTTCGCGCGCGCGCTCGCCTTCTGCCTCTCGTGCTCGGGTCGGACGGGCAGTCCGCGCACGGCGACGACGAGCAGCGCGAGGCCGCCGCCGACGGTGACCCCGCACCCGAGGGCGTACAGGACGGGCAGGGAGAACAGTCCGCCCATGGAGCCGAGCGGGTCGAGCGCCGCGAGCGTCGTCGTGCCCGGGGTCCCGCCGGGCACCGCGGCCGTGGCCGGCGTCATGTCCTGGGTCATCGGCATGTCCTGGGTCATCGGCATGTCCTGGGTCATCGGCATGTCCTGGGTCATCGGCGTCACCAGTTCCCGCTGCCGGGCAGCCGGTAGCCCTGCGCGACGAGTTCGTCGAGGCAGGCGATGGGCGCGTGCGGGACGATCCGGCCGTCCGGGGCCTCGGCGAACACCTCGCTGGACAGCACCCGTCCGTCGACGCCGTTGACCTCGCGCACGGAGGTCACCATGCGCTGGAGGCGGCCGCCGGACTCGTAGTCGTTGCGGCGCTGGATGAAGACCACGAAGTTCACCGCTCCCGCGATGAGCATCTGACTGGCCTCGATGGGCAGTCGCTCGGTCGCCTGGAGCGCGTACGTGGAGATGCGGTTGAAGACCTCGCTGGAGCTGTTCGCGTGGATCGTGGAGAGCGAGCCGTCGTTGCCCTGCGACATCGCGTTGAGCATCGTGACGATCTCGTCGCCGAGGACCTCGCCGACGATGACCCGCGAGGGGTTCATGCGCAGCGAGCGGCGCACCAGTTCGGCCATGGTGATGGCGCCCTGGCCCTCGGAGTTGGGCAGCCGCTCCTCGAACGCCACGACGTTCGGGTGCAGTTCGGCGAAGGTGTCGAGGCCGAGCTCCAGGGCGCGCTCGACGGTGATGAGCCGTTCGTGCGGCGGGATCTCGTTGGCGAGCGCGCGCAGCAGGGTCGTCTTGCCGGCGTTGGTGGCGCCCGCGATCATGATGTTCTTGCGGGCCCGGACGGCGCAGGCGAGGAAGTGCGCGACCTCGGGGGTCAGGGTGCCGTTGCCCACGAGGTCGGACATGAAGACCTTGCCCAGGCGCGCGCGGCGGATCGACAGGGCGGGCCTGCGGGTCACGTCCATGACGGCGGAGAGCCGGGATCCGTCCGGCAGCCTGAGGTCGAGCTGCGGGTTCGCCGAGTCGAAGGGCCGGGACGACAGGCCCGAGTACGCGCCGAGGACCTGGATCAGCTCGACGAGTTCCTCGTCGGTCTCGGCGACGGGGTCCCCCTTCGTCTCCCGGCCGTCGGCGTAGCCGATGAAGACCTCGTCGCACCCGTTGATGTCGATGTTCTCGACTTCCGGGTCGTCGAGGAGCGGCTGGAGACGGCCCACGCCGAACAGCGCGGCGTGGACGGCGGCCGCGTACTGCTCCTCGGTCTCCGCGTCGAGCGGGGTCCGCCCGAGGTTGATCTCGGTACGGGCGTGGTCCTCGAGTATCTGGGCGATGACGGCGCGGGCGTAGTGCCGTTCGTCCTCGCCGGACATCGGGGTGACGCCGCGGACCTGGTCCTCGCGGCGCTGCTCGGAGATGCGGTCGCCGGCGTCCTGCCGGAACCGTTTGACGAGCTGGTGGTCGACGGCGGTCATCGGCCGGCTCCGGCGGCGGGCTGTCCGTGCCCGGCGTGGGGTCCTTCGGCGGGTACGGACCAGGCGGCGCCGTACTGCTGGTACAGGTCCGCGGTCACCTTGCGGGCCGAGCGGATGAGCAGCGACTTGTCGAGGCGCCCGCGCCGGCGTCCGGCCAGCTGGGCGGCGCCCACCGGGTCGTCGGCGATCGTCCCCATGACGAGGGCCCCGGTCCGGGCCGCCACGAGCATGTCGTTGACCTGGTTGACCAGCTTGGCGGAGTCACCCGGGTCGGCGACGAGGACGACGCCGATGAACGGTGTGGCGAGTCCGCCCGCGCCGCGCGGACCGCCGTGCAGCTTGGCGGACAGGGCGGCGGCCCGGTCGCGGACGCGAGCGATGGCCTCGGGCTCGGTGCGGGAGAGCAGGAGCACGAGGGCGGCGTGCGGGAAGAGTTCGGCCGCGGGGGTGTCCCCGCTGATCCGGCCGCAGTCGGCGATGACGTCGGCGGGCGCGTCCGGGGAGTCGGCGAGCTGCGCGAACGCCCGGCCCAGGGTGGGCCAGAGTCCGGCGAGACCGGCGGCCTGCTCGGCGATCCCGAGGCCGACGAGGACGTCGAGTCCGCCGCTCAGCGGCTGTACGTGGTCCCAGAGCTGGTCGGGGACGAGGCCGCGCCGGGCGGTCGCCGCGATCGACAGCATGCCGGTGTTCGGGTTCAGCGGGCCGCCGTGGGCCGCCGCGCTGCGGTACACGAGGTCGCCGCCTGCGGGGTCGGTCTCCGCGAGCAGGACCCTGCGGGGCCAGACCGCCGCGAGCGCCACCGCTGCGGTGGTGACTCCGGGGGAACCCTTGTCTGCGGCGAGGGCGATGAGCGCCATGTCCGTCTACCCACTCGCCTCTAGTTGCCGGGAACGATGACGAGGGCGACCTGGCCCGCCGAGGCGGCGATGGTGACGGCCGCCGCCTGGGCCTTGTCCACGATCAGGGTGACCGGCAGGTTGGTGCTGCTGATCGTGCTGTCGGTGTCGGCGCGGACGGAGTCGACCTTCGCCTGCTCGACGATGGGGGTGCCGTCCGTGCCCGACGAGCCCGAGTTCGGGGAGCCGGACGAACCCGAGGAGCGGCTGCCGCCGGATCCGGTGTCGCCGACCCGGTAGACGGCCACCGTGTCACCGGGCTTGATGCCCGCGGGGTACTGGCCCTCCTTGAGGGAGACGCCCACGGACGCCTTTCCCGCGGGAAGGGCGGAGCCCTCGGCGAACATCTCGCCGACGACCACGGTCCCCTTGTAGATGGGGGACTTGGCCTTGAGCTTCCTGAGCAGGGGGAGGTCCTTCCACTCGACGTAGTGGATGGAGGCGTCCTCCGCCACCAGTACGGAGACCACGTGATCGCCCACGGAATCGCCGGCCTGGATGTCGCTCGTCACCTTCACGACCTCGACACGGTCGCCGGCGCGCAGCACCAGCATGGTGGCGCCGAGCGCGCCGACGAGGATGAGGAGCACCGCGAGCGCGGCCAGCGCGGGTTTGCGCTCGCGAGGCGGGGTGGGAAGGCGCTCGCCCATCGCCGGCTGGGCCGACGCGGCGGAGCGGTTGCCGCCCGCCCCCGTACGCTCTTGGATCCTCACGCGACCGCTCCCCGTACACCCAAGAAAATGTCTGTCAATTCATGTGCCAACCAGGACACTTCGCCCCCGAGCCCTTCAACGGGACGGACCGTGCGACCTGGTCGGACATCCGGCGCCGGGGCGAGTTCCGAGCCATGGCACCGTATCAGCCGCACATAAGCCCCTCAAGGAGCGCCAAGGCCCCTGAAGCGCAACCGACTCGACGTTATCGACGCGCAACGACGGCCTTCCGGTTCCGCGTTGGTCCCGGCCGGCCGCGACTCCGTCGCCTGTGCGCCAGCGAATCACCGCCGGGGTCGGGGCAGTTCGTCACGGACCGTGCACGGGGCCTGCACGAGGTGCTCACGAAGAAGGCGGGGAGGACCGGGCTCAGAAGCCCCAGGGGTCCGGGTGGGGCCTGGCGGACGGGTCCTGCGACCAGACGAGGCGGGCCTCCAGGTCGTCGCCGACGAGTCCGGCCAGGCGGTCCACGGCCCAGCCGTTCCAGTAGACACCGCCGCGGTACTCGGGGACCCGGAACGCGGCGAGTTCGACGGGCAGGGCCTCCGGGCGGAAAACGGCCTTGGTGATCTCTCCCGTCGTCTTCTTCGGCTTGGACGACCGGCGTGTGTCCAGGCAGTCGACGACCTGGTCCACGAGGTGGAGGACGTAGTCGTCCGAGCCGTCGGCACCGGAAGGGAAAGCCGGATCGGCTGCTTCGATGGCGACCGGCACGAAGGATCCCGATGCCGACAGGTCCGCGGCGAGCAGGTCCGCGACGCGTCGGCTCAGGACCGGAGCGCCCGGATAGCCGCTCGGGAACTCGCCCTTGCGCCAGCCGGGGTTGCCGTCCCACGAGCCGCTGAACGAAGTCGGCAGATCCGTCGCGGACCCGGTGATCTGCCAGCGGATGAGCTTCCTGAGGGAAGTGCCGAGGAGCAGTGTCCGGAACTCACCCATGCGCGGAAGCAGGCGGTAGACGGCGAGGGAGTGTGAGGTGCTGTCGGTCATTTACGGTCCCGTCCAGACTGCGGTCGGTGAGGGTACTCCGGTCGAGAGCTCTCCCTCGACCTCGCGTCCGATGGCGCGCAGCTCCCGCCGGAGCTCCGTGCGGATGGCCCGGACGCCGAATCCGCGGGCCGTCCTGTCCTGCACCAGTTGGTCCAGTCGCTGGTTGACGCGTTGCAGGAACGGCTCGCGGTGGGTGAAGTTGTGCGGGCTGGGGTGTCCGAGCGGTATGCCGTTCGCCGCGTCGTTCACGTCGACACCGTACCTTTGCAGCAAGTCACGGCTCCTGGCTCCCGGGACCCAGTGGCCGGCGGTGCCTCCGGAGGGAACTATGTGGGCGGCGGCCTGTCCTCGGCTCACCGGGCGCCCCTCGCGCCGCATGTTCCTGCGCAGCCGCCTGGCGTTCTGCCGGCAGGTCAGCAGTCCCAGGTAGTCGGTCCACAGGAGCGGGTCGACGACGTAGGCGCGCGGGTTCGGCCCCGCGTCCATGCCCAGTGGATCCGGGCTGAGATACGCCCCCGTCGCCGGGTCGTAGTACCGGAAATAGTTGTAGTGGAGTCCGGTCTCGGGGTCGTCGTACTGTCCGGGAAAACGGAGCGGTGTGGTCGTACTGGCGTCCTCACTCCATGTGGTGAGGCCCCACAACGTGGTGGTGGCCCGCCAGTCGACGACACCGTCCTCCGAGACGAGCTCCGTAGGAGTCCCGACCAGGTCGGTGACGATGGCGTGGAAGCGTTCGTCGACACTCCGCCGCGGATCGTCGGGCGCGGTGCGGCGTTCCGTCTGGGCGAGCGGCCGGATGCCGTCCCGGTCCCAGGTGAGGGTGACCTCCTCCACACCGCCGGCGGTCCGGGTCGTCTGCTCCACCAGGTGGGGGCCGTCCCAGGTGAAGAGGGTTTCCTCCACGACCGTCGACCCGTCGGGTCCGAGGCGCTGTTTGGCCGTCCGCCGGCCCATCGGGTCGTAGAGGTATCGCCAGACCGTTCCGTCCGGGGTGACCACCGAGGTGAGGCAGTCCTCGGCGTCCCAGGTGTAGCGCCAGACGGAGGGCTTGCGGGACAGACGCGTCCTGCGGCGCAGGACGACCCGGCCCGCCGTGTCGTACTCGTAGTGGACGGAACCGGCTCGGCTGACACGGTTGCCGTCGTAGGCGCGGTCGCCCCGCGCATCGGGGACCGGCAGCCCGTCCGGCCACACGGCCCGTGTCTGGTTGCCGACCACGTCGTAGGCGTAGGACTCCGTCCAGTCCACCGCCCGCACGCCGGTCACCCGGCCGGCCCCGTCGACATCGAGGCTGCGCCGTCCGCGGACCGAGTCCTCCAGCGCGGTGACGCTGCCGTCGGCACGGTAGGTGTAGGAATCGTGCTTCAGCCGCCGGCCCCCGACATCCAGGGTGCGGCCGGTGAGGCGGTCGTCCGTGTCCCAGGTCTGGGTGAGGGTGAGCCCCCGGTCACCGAGCCTGCGGGTGATCTCACGGCCGAGCGGGTCGTACGCCGAGGCGACACCGCGTCCGGCGGTTCTGAGCAGGGTGCGGTTGCCGACGGCGTCATAGGCGTAGGAGGCGGTGGCGCCGGCGGGTGTGGTCCGTCCGACAGGACGGCCGAGCGCGTCGTACGCCGTGGTCAGTGTCCGCCCGTCGGCCTCCTGGACGGTGACGCGGCCGGCCGGGTCGTAGGCGAGGACGAGGGTGCTGTCGGGGCCGGTGGCCCGGAGGAGACGTCCGTTCGCGTCGTGCGCGAAGACCGTGGCCCGGCCGTCGACCGTCTTCTCGGTCCGGTTGCCGACGAGGTCGTAGGCGTACGCCGTCTCCTGGCCCAACGGATTCGTGATGCTCAGCAATTGGCCCGCGGGGTCGTGGGCGTAGCGCAGGGTCCGGCCGTCGAAGTCGGTCTCCGAGGTGAGGTTGCCCGCGGCGTCGTGGACGTAGTCCCAGGTCAGTCCGCGGGGATCGGTGACCCGGGTGAGCCGCAGTTCGGTGTCGTACGTGAACGTGTGACGGACGCCCTCGGGAGTGGTGCGGGACTTGAGCAGGTCGAATCCGCCGTAGGTGAAACAGGTCACCCGGCCGAGGACATCGGTGTTCGTGAGGCAGTTGCCCTCACCGTCGTACGTCCACGACTCCGTGCCGCCGTCGGGGTCGGTGCGGGACGCCTGGTGCCCCTCGACGGTCCAGGTGAGGGAGGTGGTCGCGCCCAGCGGGTCGATGAGCGTGACGGGTCGGCCGAACGCGTCGTAGGCGACGCGTGTCCGCGCTCCGAGCGGATCCGTCGCCGAAACGGGCTGTCCCGCCGGGTTGTTGACGAACCTTCGCACCGCGCCGAGCGGATCGGTCAACGAGGTCAGGGCGCCGGTCTCGTCGTGGGTGAAGACGGTGAGGGCGCCCGACGGGTCCGTCACGGAGACGCAGTTGCCCCGCTCGTCCCAGTCCTGCCGCGTGACGGCCCCGTCGTATCCCGTCAGCTCGACCGGGAGATTCAGCTCGTTGAACACGGCGGTCGAGACGGAACCGTCGGGCAGGCGTACGGCGATCAGGTTGCCCTCCCCGTCCCACTCGAGCCGCAGGGTGCGGCCCAGCGGATCCGTACGGGAAACCAGCTGATCCCTGTGGTTCCACTCCTGGACGGTGGTGCGCCCCAGCGGATCCGTCTCGGCCGTCAGCCGGTAGGCATCGTCGAACTGGTAGACGGTGGTGTGACCGAGGGAGTCGACGACGGTGGTGCGGCGAGCCGCCTCGTCATAGCTGAAGCGGTAGTCCAGGATGCCGTCGTCCCCGCGCCCGGCGACGCATCGGCCCGCCTCGTCGTACGCGAAGCGGTACACGAAGCCGTTGCGGTCCTCCCAGCTCGTCATGCGACGCCGGTCGTCGTAGCGGAACTCCAGGGAGAGACCGGAGGAGTTACGAACCCCGGTGAGGTCTCCCCGCCGGTCGTAGGCGTATCGGACCAGCGTGGGCCGCTCGGGACGGCTGTTCAGCGCGAGCTCGACGATACGGCCGTCCTCGCAGGTCACACCGATACGGTAGCCACCGTGGTGGACGAGCTCCGTGGGGGTGCCGTCGGCCCCGTACGAGACCGAGACGGTGTTGCCGTTGCGGTCGGCGAGGAGGACGAGGCCCAGTTCCGAGGGCGGCAGGCCCGGCAGGGGCCGGAAGCGCAGCGTCTGGCCCGTTTCGGGGCGCCGCACGACGAGTTCTCCGCCCTCCCGGCCGAGCGGCCAGTACGGCCCTTCCACCGGCATGACCGGGACGTCGGGCTCGGGCACGGGATACGTCAGCACCATTCCGTCGTCCACGACGAGTCTCACCCCGGTCGCGTCCAGCAGCAGCCTCTGGTCGAGCGTCGAGGTCCAGCCGGGTCCCAGGAGACGACCGCTGTGGACACCGGTGCGATGGTGGCGCTCGAAGAGCAGCGGCAGCATGCCGTCCAAGCTCACGTCGGTCGCCGACATGACCATCTGCCCGGTGGCCATGTCGATCGGATCACCACGAGTGACGAGCTTCTTCATCTGACGCCCGAGGTTCTTCATCCGCGGGCCGAGTCCCCGCAGGCTCATGGCCATGCCCTTGAGCCCGGTCTTGCCGAGGCCCTTCAGCCCCTTGAGTCCCTTGGCGAGTCCGCCGAGGGTGGTGAGCCCCTTCATGCCCGGGATGCAGTCCAGCGCCGCGAAGGCCACGTCCCATAGGGAGGCTTGGCCCTTCGCGTACTTGTTGAGCGTGTCGGCGAGGACGACCAGGGCCGCGATCAGCACGATCGCGCCGAGGATCGGCCCTCCGATGATCATCGCGATGATCCCGAGCACGGCCACGACGACCTTGCACACCGTGACGATGGTGTCCCAGTTGTCGGTGAACCAGTCCCCGACCTCCTCCCACCACTTCCGGTTGCGGATACCGGCGTCCGACGCCTCGTCGATCTTCGACTTCGCGTCCCGCGCCGCCTCCTCCCGCATCCTCCGCGCGTCCGCGGCCATCTTCTTCGCCGCGTCCAGCGCGCTGTTCGCGTCCGTCACGTCCGACCGGGCGCTGGTCTGCGCGGACTTGGCGTGCTGGGCGTCCCTCGTGGCGGCGCGGACCTTCGCCTCGTCCGGCTTCTCGGTGTCCTTGCTGCCGGTCGGGTCGTCCTTGTACTTGTCCGCTTCCTTGTTGGCCCGGGTCACCCACGAATCGGCCGACGACAGACGGGACTTGGCGGACGTCAGATCGGCCTGCGCCTCCCGCCCCCGCGCCAGCGCCTTGTCCGCCAGCGCCTGCGCCCGCTCCAGCCTCGGCCAGTAGTCCGCGAGCGCGTCCCCCGCCATCTCGTAGGACTTCTTCAGCTTCTTCAGCTGCTTCGGCACATCCGAGAACTCGGCCTGGAACGCCTCCGCCGACTTCCCCGCCCACGCCAGGACCGCGTCCTCGCCCGCCATCCCCTTGATCAGCCGCAACGCGTCCGACACGTCGTCGGCGAAATCGTGCAGATCCTTCGACAGCTTCCGCACCCGGTCCGGATCACCCGGAGTCGGATCCCGGTCCAGATCCAGCACATGCCAGTCACCCGGCCGGTTCCCCGCCATGCCGCAACCCCCGTCACGCCCGACCCGCCAACACCCGTACGCGTGAGCGAATTTACTGGACTGACGCGAGGCGAGAAAGGGAAGCCGCCCCGGGCCTACCGGTCCGCGAAGCGGAACGTGGAGGTGACGGCGTCGAAGATGTCGAAGAAGGAATCGGCGAGATCGAGGACCTGGCTGCTGCCCGCGACCAGGGCGACCTTGCCCTCCTGGCCGGGCACCGGGATGAACGTCTGCATGAGCACGGCGCGGACCGTGCGCCCGAGGCTGTCGTCGGGGACGGCGATGTCCTCGATGCCGTACGTCCGCGCGGCGGGACCGACGCCGGGTATCTCGACGGTGGTCACCTTCCGCCAGGCGTCCCCCTCCTTCTTCGCCTCCCGCACCGCGAGTTGGGCCACGACGGCCTGCGGGTCGGTGGGAAGCGGCTCACCGTTCCGGTCACGGCCTCCGACGATCGAGACGGTGACCGAGCCGGTGATCGGGGTGTCCCCGCCGAAGGACTCCGCCATGCAGCCGCAGTACAGGGCGCCGGACTTCCAGGCGTCGGCGGCGGCCTTGCGGAGGAAGCCGGTGTAGGTGTCACGGTGCCGCGCCAACTCCGGCTTCCCCTCGATCCGTTCGCGCACCATCCGCCGGATCGAGTCGTCCCGCGACTCCGGTCGCACGTCGAACTCCCACCACGACTCCGGCACCTTGATCCGGAATCCGCCGCGCTCGACGGTGAGTGTCTCGATGTAGCGGTCCACGGTGTCCCCCGGGTTCGTCGTCCATCCGCCCGTACGAACCGGACCCGCCTGTTCGACCCGTCCGGCTCGGGCCAGCCTACGAGGTGACACCGGGACGGATCACCTCACAGGCCAAGGCGGTGAACTCCGCCCCGAGTCACATGAAGGTGCCGAACGCAAAGCCCGGACGAGATGGGAAACACACCACGCTCCCGCACGGCCCGACCCACCCCGGAACGCCATCACCCCACGACAGCAGGGCACTTCACCCCGGAACGCCCCTTTACAACCACCCCCAGCGGCAGGTTTCCGCCTGGCGAAACCGGAAGCCGCACGGATACCGTCATTGACCTCGACCGACTTCGCCCGACCCATATCCCACGGGGAGACACTGTGAAGCGCCGCTCTTTGCCCGTTGCTACCGCGTTCGCCGCGACGACAGCCCTGCTGCTGACGGCCTGCGGCGGCGGTGACGACAGCCCGAAGGCGAACGACAAGATCCCTGGCGCGGACACGACCACCACCGCACCGGCCTCCCCCACCACGAGCGCTCCGGCCGACACGGAGCGGCCGGACATCACTCTTCCGGGGGACGTGAAGGACGAGTTCGAGGGGTGGAAGACGGGGGACGCTACGAAGGACACGATCCTGGCGGACGCGGGGCGCGCACAGACGGCCACGAACTACGCCATCATCAAGGGCACGCCCGACACCCCTGGGCTGGCCTTCTACTACAAGAGCAAGGCGCTGACGTCCTCCGCCAAGTGGGTCCAGAAGTGGCTCGACGCGGGCATCACGTACACGGGAACCACGCGCTACTACAGCCCCAAGGTCGAGATCTTCGACAGCAAGTCCGCCGGTGTCTCGTACTGCGCCGATGAGACCAAGGCGTACAACAAGGACCGGAAGACCGGGAAGGTCGACAGGACATCCGCCGGAAACGACGCCTACGTCCTGTACAACACGCGCCTGGAGAAGACCGCTCGGGGCGTGTGGCAGACCTCGGACGGCACCTCCGTACGGGGGAGCAAGACGTGCGTACGGTGACCAGGCGCCGCACCTTCGTCACGGCCGGAGCGCTCGCGATCACCTGCGCGCTGTCCGTTCCCACCACCGCCTTCGCCAAGGGGCCCGGTGGATCCCAGTTCGACGTCGAGGGGAGCAACCAGAAGGACGGCGGCAAGACCCTCGAATCACGGATCGTCTACAGCGGATCCACCGGTGGTTCCAGCGGCAAGCGTTCCGGTGGATTCACTCCCGTCGGCGACTGGACTCCTCCCGCCTGCTGGTACGAGCCCAAGTGGACGCCGGCCGAATTCGCCAAGGAGTTCCAGGAGGAGTGGGAAATCCCGCACTCCAGTGGCGTGGGAGAGGCGCACAACCTGGCCGAGGAGCACTACAAGAACGGGCAGCCCTACAAGGACTTCAACAAGTCCGAGACGGGCAAGGGCATGTGGTGGGACGCGGTCCGCGACCCGGGTCGCGAGGAATCCGGCGACCCCGCCGCCTTCGCGTGCGACACCGCCACCTTCTGGGTGGAGAACGGCGAGACTCCGGCCGTGAAGAACGCGGTGACACCGGAGATCCTGGCCCAACTCGCCTACAGCCGTATCAAGGTGCCCGACACCGAAGTCGCCCTCGCCCCCCGCGACGTCACCAAGGTCAACCTGCCCACCTGGGCCTGGCTCGACAAGGCGACGTTCAAGGACGTGTCCGTCACCGCCTCGCTCGACGTCGCCGGGCTCGACATCTCGGCGACCACCACCGCGACACCCGTCTCGCTCAGACTGGAACCGGGCACCGGCGACGCCGAGACCTACCCGGCCTCCGGGGAATGCCTGCTGAACGACGACCACTCGATCGGCGAGCCCTACGCCAAGGGCAAGGCCGGCCGGACCCCGCCCTGCGGCATCAAGTACCTGCGCTCATCGGGTGACGGAACCTACGAACTCCGGGCCACCATCACCTGGAAGGTCACCTGGACCGGCACGGGAGGCGCCGGCGGCGACCTGCCGGACGGGACCTTCGGGACCACCCAGGACATCACCGTGCAGGAGATCCAGTCCGTCAATCGATAGACCGCACGATCGCAGTCGGCGCAGACCTGCTTCAAGCCTGTCACGCCCAGTGCAGTGTTCCGGAAACCGTGTCGAACAGTTCCACCATTTGATCAGCCAGGGGACCGACAGGCGTGGAGAAGTTGAGGAGCAACCAGCTCTTCGTCGCGGGAATCCGGATGTAGTAGGTCACGTTCGTGGTCGGAAGGGTGTTACCCATCTGCGCCGCAGGATCAGGGGCTTCGCGATGACGGTGGCGTACGGCCCTTCCCGCCATCGCCAAGTCCACGACACCGAGTTCGGCCTCCTCCCCCACGTCACCGCCCGCCAGATGCTCCGCCAGTTCGTCGGCGTCCTCGCACTTCGGCCACTCGCCCGGGGCCGGAAGGCTGATCAGCAGAGAGGACGCCAGCGGTACCGGCCCGATCGTCAGCGTGGACAGATAGAGCTCGATGCCGCCGACCTTGTAGGCGTCCTTGGCCTTGCGCTGCAGGTCCCGCATGAACTGGTCCCGAAGATGCGGCGCGTTGTCCACTCCTCGAAACGTGCGCTCGGCGAGGGCGATGATGCCGCGGTCACGATCGTCGGGATCGAGCTGCAGTTGGAACCACTCGTCCGGCACCACGAGGTTGTAGTCCTGCGGCGGGGAAGTGAACTCCGCTGCGTGCTTCATTCGGTGACCCCGTCGGCGATCGACACGCCGTCGCCCGTGGCGAGGGGGGTGAGCCGCAGTGTCTGCACAGCCTCGTCGACGAGCTCGGTGATCTCCTCCGTACGGGCGATCGCCTCCCAGGTCACGGTGATGACGATCAGGCTCTTCATCCCGGGCGGGAAGACCGCGTACTTGATGAACTCGGTCAACTTTCGGCCGAAGCCCAACCTGCGCTTCACCTGAAGCATCGCCTGCACCCGCACGGCAGGCCCGGCGGGCAGGTCGAGGTAGGTGACCTGTGGATCACCCGTGACCTCGCCGTTCACCCACTTCAGAAGGACGGGCTGAACCTCCTCCCGTGTGGGGCGCTCCACGCCCTCGTCGCCGTACGAGTCGACCACGAGGTTGGCCAGAGCTTCGCCGCTCTCGGTGTAGTAGGCCGCCGCGAGCGTGGGGACGTCTTCGTTCAGATCCACAGCCCGACCGACCATGTCGTCGAAGACGGCGCTCTTCTCGATCTCCAACGCGAGCGGGTTCAAACTGTTCACGACTTGGGTGGCCATCGCTTTGGCCTCGGCTTTGGTCCCCTCGCGAAGCGTGAGATCGATCCATCCGGGCTGGAACTCGAATCGGCACTCGAAGTCCTCCACCAGGGGAGCGCCCTCGTCCGGAGTGGTCATGTTCTTTCCTTTCGCGCCGGGGCGCGGTCAGGGGATCAGCCCAGGAGCGGGTTGACGTTGTCGTCCAGGCTCAGGCCGCCCAGCGTAATCCCACCGCCGACAACGGACATCCGTGTGGCTGTCCTGGAAATCTTGTTGAGAGCATTGGTGTCGAACTGTCCACCCAGCGCCGATGTCCCCGATTTAATGGACTTGAGATCGGAGGCGATGCCGGGGTCCGCGATGGAGAACGACTTCCCGAGCCCCTTGAAGGGATTTCCACCTCCGCGCACCCGGATTTCGTTCACGGCTTTTCCATAGTTTCCGCCGCCAGGCTTGAGTGCCTTGAGGTTTTCGCTCCAGATGCTCTTGGAGAACGGTTCGGTGAAAGGTTCCTTGAGCGACTTCCACACGTCACCCTTCCCCAGCTTGAAGGACTTTTCGGAGATCCTGTTGAGGTTCTTGTTCGCGCGGCTCACCTGGCGGACCGTCCTGGCCGATCCCGCCCTTCCCAGCCTGCCGAGAGCACCTTTCGCGAACTTGCCGGCGATTTTCGAGAAGCCCTTGCCGACCCCCATCATGACAAAGCCGAGCGCGGCCAGGCCCAGGTCCATCCACTCGGCGTTGCCCTGGAGAACCTGCACGAACGTCGCAGCGAAATTGATGAGCGTGGCAACCATCGCAACGGCTCCCAGCACTCCGGCCAAGGCCTGACCGATCACCGGAATCCAGCCGACGACGAGCGAGAGGACGCCGCACCACGTGGCAACGAGGGACACGGCGTCCGCGACCGTCTTCACCATCGTGTCCCAGAAGCCGTCCTTCAGGGAATCGTGGCTGATGACGGCGTCGATGGAGTCGCGGGCCCGTCTGGCCGCATCGTCCCGGATCCTTCTCGCCGCATTGATCTTCTCGCGCGCCGCATCGATCTCGTCACCGGCGGCGTCACGCTTGTCCTCGAGGTCCTTGCGGTCCTTGTCGGCGCCTTCCTTCTTCTTTCCCTTGCCCGACAGGCCGTCCAGATTCCTCTGGGCGGCCCCTTTGCGTTCGTCGGCGTCCCGGGCTTCCTTCAGGGCCGCGTCGGCGATCTCCTGGGCGCGGTTCAGATCGGAGGCATAATTGCGGGGCGCGGCGTGAAGCCTGTCCTGATACCCTCCCCCGACCTCCACGACTTCGGGGCCGATGGCGGTGGCCGCCGCGTCGTATCGCTTGAAGGCGGCTTCGAGCTTCTTGACGTTGCCCTTGGCCTTCTTCCGGAACTCCTTGCCGGACTTGTTGTCCCAGGCGTCGACATCGACAACCGCCTTGAGGTTGCGGATCTGCCGGGCGAGTTCCTCGGCGGTCTTGCGCAACTGCCTTCCGAGAGCGGCCACACGGTCCGGATCGCCCGGAACGGGATCGCTGTCGGCTACCGGATGCCAGTCGTGCGGCCGTCCCGCCATCGTCACTTCCCCTTCTTCTTGGGATCCCGGGCGCCTCGGACGGCTTCGGCCAGTTGGTGATCGATGTCTTCGTACGCCTTCGCGGCCGCTTTGGCGATCTGCGCCAGAGCGTCGATCTCTCCGGTCAGCTTCTCGCGACTGATCTCCCAGTTTTCCGCGAAGTCGACGAACTTGTCCGCGAGATCACCGTCGCCGAAGTCATCCTCGTATTTTTCGCTCAGCTTTCCGAGACCGTCGAAAGCTTTCTTGACGTTGCTGAGGCCCGTTCCCATTTCCCTGATCACATCGAGATCAAGCCGAGTGTGATCGCTTCCGTCACCCATGACGTCCCCGTTGCACCTTGCTGCCGAGTTGCCGTGAATCCGCCGATACCCGCGAGAACCGACCGGTGTGGCACGCGCCGGAACCCTCCGCTGCGCCGGACCCGCTGTGCGCCAAGCGGGCTCCCAGCCTCTAGCCCTTGGCGGTCGCGCAACCGTCCGTGATGTCCGAGTCTTTGCCGCCGGCCATGTGGCGTCCTCCATGCTCCAACTCGCCGCAGGACCAACCCCCGTGGCTCCCGATGCGGATGGTGTAACCGTCCGCATCGGGCAAGTAGCTTACTTAAGGTACTTGCACGAGCACAGTCGGTTGTCTCAGGAGTGTGTGCCAAGGGCCTTTGCCGGCCGATGGGGGCACGCCGCCGCCCGATGGCGTCGCAGGGCGCTGACGTTGCCAGTCGCAACGGGCGGACCGTGCGGCGTGACCGTGCTCGGGGAGGAGGAGAGCGTCACCGCTACGGCCCCGGGATCGTCCGATCGTGGGTCATGGAGCCTGTTCCCTCTGCGGTACAGGACGCTCAGGGGCGTCGGGGAAGAACTTCCGGGACGTCGCGTACATCCCGTAGTAGGGATACGCGGCCGGGACATCAGCTCCACCCCGGCGGGCGATGCCCACGATCTCGCGGTACCTGCGTGCCCTGATGCGCACGTTGCGCAGCGACGGATCCATGAGGCTGGGGCGTCGCCACAGATACAGCCCGAGGATCAGACCGACGACGATCAGTGTGTCCACGACGACGAAGGCGATCTGAAAAGGGCGTGGCTTCTGGGATGCCACGAGATCCCAGAACGGCCAGGCACCGAATCCGAAGAAAGCCAGCGGTACGGCCGCCAGGCACCCTCGTCCACGCCACTTCCTGTTGTCCTCCCAGCGGTGGAACAGCATTCCGTGGACGGCCTCGTCGTCGAGGAAGTCGAAGCGCACTTCACGGCCGTACCTCTCGGCCGCCTCCCTGGCAGCGGGAACCGCCGCGATGACGGAGGAGGGCACCATGGCGTGCGCGCCACCGTCGTCGCCGACGAATTGTCCGTGCTTGAGGGCTCGTTGGTCGGTCATGGTTCCTGTCCTACCGGATGAGCGTCGGCACGGCTCGGAACGAACTCGGCGACGGGCTGGCCTACGGGGTCGGCGAAGGAACTACGCGGCCCCTATGGATCACATGATCCAGCGCAGCGACTCCGCCATCGAGGTGCACAGGCGTTCCATGGGGCCGGTGACGCCGGTGACGGGTACGACGAAGCCGAGTGCCAGGTAGCCCGCCGTCCCGGGCATGTGGACGTACAGGTCCAGGGTGGTCCGGGAGCGGATCCGGACCGCCTCACCGGCCGGAAGGGCGACGATCGACACCTCGGCACCGCGTCCGCTCCGGCGCTCCCTCTCCTCGAACAGGGCCAGGAGGTCCCCGGGCGTCGGAGCGCCCGGCCTGGGGACCAGCGACACGACGAGCGAGACGGGCATGATGCTGCCGTCGTGCAGCTCCGGCCGCAGGAAGAACTCCAGCGCACCGTTCGCGACGGCGGACTCGGCGGTGTTGCGAAGGCCGGCCCACGCCTCCTGCTTGACCTCCGCCGGGCAGTTCCTGCCCTCTGCCTGAAGGTCCACGAACGTCTTGAGCTGCTTGCGCCACCGGTCCTGGACCAGGTCGATCCTGAACCACTCGCGCGGAACGAGCAGCCGGTAGTCCTTGGGACGCGCCGACACGTCGGGTCCGGTCGTCATCCCGGCATCACGACGGGCTCGCCCTCCGCGTCGAACAGGCGCACGCTCTTCACGACTCCGGCGAACATGGACGAGAACACGTCCCACCCTTCGGGCGTCGGGGTGCCCATCTCCATGACCACGGCGGTCCCGTTGGCCAGCGGAACCTGGACCTGGATGAAGGACGTCCGGACCGTCTCGTCCTGGCCCGACCCCGTGAGACTGCCGTCCAGGCTCCCCTTCCGCTCCCCGACGCAGCAGACGGCGGGACCACACGGCAGCTCTATCTCGCTGACCTGGCCGATGCCGAGGTGCCGCATCGAGGTCCCCATGAATCCGACCGGGTTCGATCCCGCCCGGTCGTCGAGGTCGATCATGCTCACCGTCACCGTGGCCGTGCACCGTGTGCCCTCCACCTCGGTGAGGACGAATCCCGCGTACTGGACTCCGGCTTCCACGAAGGAGTCGTAGTGAGCCGCGCACATGACGGCCCACTGGAGCTGCACGTCGAAGTCGGCCTCCGGCATCACACCGCGGGCGAGTTCCATCAGTTGGTCCGCGGTCTCGTCCAGGTCCTCCGCGTCCAGGGGGATCTCGAAGAAGCCGTCGGGCATGATCCAGCGGACGTCGATGCCGTTCTCGCCCGCCGGACCCCGGAGCCGGCCCTCGGCCGATATCGCGGTCATGACTGTTCTTCTCCATCGGGGAGGCCCGCTTCGTCCGCGCCCGGACGGTACGTGGCGGCGAAAGGGTACGGACCGTAGTGCGGATAGTGCGCGGGGACGTCCGCTCCCCCTTTACGGGCGGCGTGTGCCACCGCGCGGTACCTCTGGGCCCGGGCCCGGAGGTTCTGCCGGACCGGGTCGCCCCAGTGAACCACCGCGGCCCGGATCCACAGACCCAGCAGGACCAGTACGACGACCGCGGCTCCGGCGAGATAGCCGAGCCGCGCCCTGTCCGACTCCCAGTACTGGGCCACGCCACCCCAGTACACGGCCACCCCGAAGCCGATGAGCGCGAGCGGGACCCCGGTCCTGAAGCCGGCGCCGAACATCTCCTGTTCGTCCTGGTGCCGAAGCCGCAGCATCCGGAGCACCGCCTCGTCGTCCAGGAAGTCGAAGCCGACCTCGCGGCCCGCCTCCTCGGCCAGGCTCCGCGCCCCGGGAACCGCGGCGATCACCGTGCCGGGCACCAGCCGGGCCGGCTCCCCGCCCCTGCGGCCGATGAACTCCCACTCTCCGAGTTCGCCTGTGTCACTCATCAGTTCCCTGCTCCTCTCGGGCTGTGTTCGCGCGGACGCCGGCTAGGCGGCCAGCGCGGCGTGGAAGGGCTTCGGCGAGGGACCGGGAGACGGCCTCGGCGTGGGCAGCGGAGTCGGTGCGGGCTTCGGGGGCTGGTATCCGGTGGTCCCGCCGTTCTCACCGCTGAACATCCGGTGAAGGGCGCTCGCGAGGCCCGTCCCCTTGATGGCGGCCGTGATCTCCTTGCCGCCTATCGGCACGAACTTCTCCGGAAGGCCGGAGACACCCAGCTTCTGACCCAGCTTCAGCCCGCCCGCCAGCGTCTTGTTGGTCAGGGTCACGCTGACGCCGTTGAGGAAGTTGTGGCCGATCCCGTCCACGGCGGCGAGGCCCCTGAAGGATCCGAAGGTGCCGAGTTTCCCGAACGCCCTCAGTTTCGCCACGCCCTTGAGTCCGACCAGGGCCCGGAACCCCTTGAGGGCCCCCAGCCCGGGAAGGATGCCCAGGGTGTCGGTGCCCAGCTTCAGCCAGTCGACCTTGCCGCCGCGCACGGACATGTCGTACGCGTGGCCGGCCAGCGCCGCGGCGCTGGAGAGGACCGCGAGAGTGGCCAGAATCGGCACGAGGAACTGCAGCGGCGGGACGAACGCGCAGATCACCGCCAGCACCGAGAGAATGGCCGAGATGTTGGAGAACGTGTCCGCCCAGTCGGCGAGCCAGTTCATGAAGCCGCCGGGATCCCGGACGGCATCGTGGTGCACGACATCCTTGATGTGCCGGGCGGCGCGGTCTCCGGCATCGTCGAAAATGTCCCTGGCGTCCTTGACCTCCTTCCGGGCCTGACCGATCCGGTGCAGCGCCTCGCTCTGTTTCTTCTGCCAGCGTTCGTATTCGGGCCTGTCCGCCTCGGGGATCTCGCCGACGAGGTGCTTGTCCGTGAATTTCTTCACCTCACGCTCCGCCATGTCGTGATCGTCCTTGGCCTCCCGGTAGTCCGCCAGCGCCTTGTCGGCTTTCCGCTGTGCGCGGTGCAGTTCTCCGGCGAACTCCTTCGACTCTCCGTCCGCGACGTTCTCGCCGAGCGCTTTCGCCGCTTCGTCGTACCGCTCGAACGCCTTCTGCAGCCGGTCGCCCGCGCCGTCGGCCACTTCGTTGAAGGCGCGCCCGGCGTCGCTGTCCCATCCCTCCACGGACGACAACGCCTTGATGACCCTGGCCTGTTCGTCGATCATCTCGGCCGTCGTGCGCAACTTGCGCCCGAGTGCCGCCACTTCGTGAGGGTCGCCGGGCGTCGGGTCCTCGTCCCACAGGGGCGGCCAGTCACTCGATCGCCTGCTCACCGCTTGTCCTTCCCCTTCGCCCCCGAAATGGCTTTCGCCAACTCGTGGTCTATCTCCTCGTACTTCTGCGCCGCGACCGATGTCGCTTCGGAGAGTTTCTTTATTTCCTTCATGAGGGTCTTGCGCGTCTTCTTCCAGGTGCCGCCGAAATCATCGAAGGCGTCCTTCAATCCACCATGGCCGAGCGCGTCGTCGTAACCGTCCGCCGGATTGCCGTGCTGCTCGAACTCGCGGTGAATCTTGCCCAGCGAACGCGAGCACTCCTTGATCAGGTCCAGGTCGTAAGCGGTTCTGTCACCCATCGATGAATTCCCCCATCATGAACATGAGACACTGCTGCGATACTTCGCCCCGCAGACAGCGAGGAAGGTGAGACGGGTTGTCCAGGAGCAGCGACCGCACGACACGCAACCGCCTCGGCGTCGTTCCGGACGCCGGTGCGTGGTGCGCGATAGGCCGGATCCCGCGACCTCCGGCGGACGTCCACCAGGCGGCCGGTGCGGGCCCCTTGCGGCCGGCGTTCCTGCGGCCGCTCGGCATCCTCGGTGCCGTGCTCGTCGCCCCGCTGATGCCCGTCGCCATGCTGTTCAGCCTCCTGGCCTCCGGCGAGGAGGCGCTCAAGCGCCTCCTGTCGACGAAGGAGGAGCGCGACCGCGGCCGGGCCGACGACCTGGCCGTCCGCGAACGGGACGAGGCCATCGCCGAGCAGGGCCTCGACGACACCTTCGACGGTGACTGGGACAAGGCCGCGGGACAGTTCCTGCTGCGCTGGTACGGCCATTCCTCCCATCACCAACGTTTCGTCGTGCTGACGGAGGGCCGCATCGTGCTGGCCGCCCCGCCCAAGCGGGTGTCCGTCCGCAGGGAGGACCGCATGCGCGTCGTCGCCGAGATTCCCGCGGGAACGGCGGTCGTCGAGGACCCCTTGCCCGAGTACGACAACCGGAAGCTGCGCGTTCACTTCGCCGACGGCTCCTGGCTGATGCTCACCACGGAGGAGCAGCGCAGCGAACTCCACATGTACTTGATGCGGCAGTCGCGGACCGAGGGGTCCCGGACCTCCGACGTCTGACGCGACGGTGCGACGGGGCACGGCACGCGCCCCGTCGCACCCGGTCGGCGCCCACTGCGGTCCGCGGGGGACGGCTAGCCCTTGACGCCCTTGGCCAGCTGGTCGTCCAGGTCCTCGTACGCCTTCGCCGCGTCCTCGAGGAACTTGGCCATCCCCTTGAGACCTTCGAGGGTCTCCTTCACGCCCTTGGTGAACTCCTTGAAGGAGTCGTCGAAGGCCTGGGAGCCCTTGGACGTCGTGTAACCGTCCGCCACGAGGCCGTCGATGTAGCTGTCGAGAGCGTGGAGCTTGTCCTCCATCTTCTCCTTCTCGTGGCCGAGCTTCTTCGCAGCGCCCCGCATCTTCTCGTAAGTGATGTCCGCGTCTTTGCCGCCGGCCATGTGGCGTCCTCCATGCTTCAACTCGCCGCAGGGCCAACCCCCGTGGCTCCTGATGCGGATGGTGCGACCGTCCGCGTCGAGCAAGCAGCTTAACTACGGCGCTTGCAGCAGCACACCCCGGTTGTGTCACGAGCGCGCACCAAGCCCGGTTCCCGGCCCGGGCCTTCGTCGTTCCCTCACACGGGCCGTTGCCTGCGGGAAGCGGTGAGCGGCTATGGTCGGAAGCACTGTGGTCCGCGTTCCGGAAGCGGCCTTCGGTGTCTGGGGGAGGACGAGCGTGCGGTTGACTCTGACCGTCGTCGACCCGCTCGGCGGCGCCACCGCCGACGTGGTTCTCGACGCGGATCCCGAGTCCTCGGTGGGGGACATCGCCAAGGAGCTCGCGGAGCACGTCGGTTACGGCGGTGGTGCGCGGATCATCCCCCTCGGTCAGCACCAGGGGGCCGCGGGCGACGGCGTTCCGGCCGCGTACGTGGACGGGTACCCCGTCGATCCCGCCGCGACCATCGCCACCTCGCCGCTGCGCGAGGGCGCCGTCGTGAGTCTGCGCGACCCGGCGGGATGCCTGCCCGGCGAGCCGACCGGGCTGGTCGAACTGCGTTTGGCGGGCGGGCCGTCGGCGGGCGCCGTGCACCGGCTCGGCATCGGCCGGTACGACATCGGCGCCGGGGCGGCCTCGTACGTCCGCATCGACGATCCCGAACTTCCGCAAAGGGCGCTGACGTTGTCAGTCGCAACGGACGGGACCTGCGGCGTGACCGTGCACGGGGAGAAGGCGGGCGTCACCCTCGACGGCGAGCCCTTCGAGGAGCGCGAGGACGACGGCTGGCCGCTCGGCAGCCAGATCGCGGTCGGCAACACCCTTCTGCAGCTGGACCGTTACACCCCGCCCGACGCCGCGCTCAAGTGGTCGGACGACGGCGCGGGGCTGGACTACAACCGGCCCCCGCGGCTGCGTCCGCCGGAGCGCGAGACGAAGTTCCGGCTGCCGAACCCGGTACGGGACTACGAGGCCCGGCCGCTGCCCTGGCTGATGGCGCTGACGCCGCTGGTCAGCGCCGTCGTCATGGTGATGGTCTTCGGACGCTGGTACTACATGATCATGGCGCTGCTGAGCCCGCTCATCATGCTCGGCAACTACCTCATGGACAAGAAGCAGGGCCGCAAGTCCCACGCCAAGCAGGTCAAGGAGTACAACGAGCACAAGGCGCGGATCGAGAAGGACGCCAAGGACGCGCTGGTCACCGAACGGCTCGACCGGCGCCGCGCGATCCCCGATCCGGCGACCGTGCTGTCACTGGGCACCGGGCCGCGCACCCGGCTGTGGGAGCGCCGCCGCACCGACGCCGACCATCTGCTGCTGCGCGTCGGCACCGGGCAGCTGCCCTCCGAGGTCGTGCTCGACGATCCCGAGCAGGACGACCACAAGCGCCAGGTCACCTGGACCATCGAGGACACGCCGGTCGCCCTGCCGCTCACCGAGCGCGGTGTCGTCGGCATCGCGGGGCCCGGCGACTCGGCCCGGGCCCTCGGCCGTTGGGCCGTCGCGCAGACGGCGGCGCTGCACAGCCCGCTGGACGTCCAGTTCTACGTCCTCACGGAGAACGGCGGCCAGGACAGCTGGGACTGGGTGCGCTGGCTCCCGCACAGCAGGCCCGCCGGCGCCCAGGACGCCAACGTCCTCATCGGCACGGACGCCGAGACCGTCGGCGCCCGGATCGGCGAGCTGACACAGCTGCTCGACGCCCGCCAGAAGGCCGCCGGGCAGAACGGCAACAAGGCCTCGTTCAGCGATCCTGACATCGTCGTCGTCTGGGACGGGTCCAGGCGGCTGCGGTCGATGCCGGGTGTGGTGCGGCTGCTGCGCGAGGGCCCGGCCATGTCCATGTACGCGATCTGCCTGGACGCCGAGGAGCGGTTCCTGCCCGGCGAGTGCCAGGCCATCGTCATCGCGGAACCCAGGGCCGAGGAGCACACGGACGAGCAGCGGCCCGCCGGGGCCCTGCCCGCAGCCCCCGGCGGCTTCCCCTCCTTCCACGCCTGGCACGCCGCCGAGGCCCACGACCCCGCCGGCGGCACGCCCAAGACGCTCGAACTGCGGTTGCGCGTCCAGCAGACGGGCGTCGCGCGGGTACGGGACGTACGGCCCGACTTCGTGTCGGCCGCCTGGTGCTCCCGGCTCGCGCGGGCCCTGTCCGCGCTGCGCGACATCAGCGGCGAGACCGAGGACTCGGCCCTGCCCGGTGCCAGCCGGCTGCTCGACGTGCTCCAGCTGGAGCCGCCGACCGCCGACGCGATCGGCGCGCGCTGGCGGATGGGCGGGCAGTCGACGACGGCGGTCATCGGCGAGTCGTACGACGGCCCGTTCGGCATCGACATGCGGCGCGACGGCCCGCACGGTCTGATCGCCGGTACGACGGGCTCCGGAAAGTCGGAGCTGCTCCAGACCATCGTGGCGTCGCTGGCCGTCGCCAACACCCCCGAGAACATGACGTTCGTCCTCGTCGACTACAAGGGCGGCTCGGCGTTCAAGGACTGCGTCCAACTCCCGCACACCGTCGGCATGGTGACCGACCTCGACGCCCATCTCGTCGAGCGGGCGCTGGAATCGCTCGGCGCGGAGCTCAAGCGGCGCGAGCACATCCTCGCCGCCGCCGACGCCAAGGACATCGAGGACTACCAGGACCTCGTACGCCGTGATCCCTCGCACGCGCCCGTGCCCCGGCTCCTCATCGTCATCGACGAGTTCGCCTCCATGGTGCGCGACCTGCCCGACTTCGTGACGGGTCTGGTCAACATCGCCCAGCGGGGCCGTTCGCTCGGCATCCACCTGCTGCTGGCCACCCAGCGGCCCAGCGGTGTCGTCTCGCCCGAGATCCGGGCCAACACCAACCTCCGGATAGCGCTGCGCGTGACCGACGGCGGCGAGTCGAGCGACGTCATCGACTCCCCCGAGGCCGGGCACATCTCCAAGAGCACACCGGGACGCGCGTACGTCCGTCTCGGGCACGCCTCGCTCGTGCCGTTCCAGTCGGGGCGCGTCGGCGGCCGCCGGCCCGGTGCCGCCGATCCGGCGGCGCTCGCGCCCTGGGCGGGACCGCTCGGCTGGTCGGACCTCGGGCGGGCCGCGCTGGTCAAGCCGAAGGCCGAGCAGCGCGAGGAGGAGGAGATCACCGACCTCAAGGTGCTGGTCGACGCCGTGCGCGAGGCCAACCGGGCCCTCGGCATCCCGCCCCAGCACAGCCCCTGGCTGCCCGCCCTCGCCGAGACGCTGCTGCTCGACGAGATCACCCCGCCCGTGTTCTCCGGCGGTCCGGGCAAGCTCCCGCCCGCCCCGTACGGGGTCGAGGACCTGCCCGCCGACCAGGCCCGCCGGCCCGTCGTGGTGGACTTCGCCTCCTTCGGGCACCTGCTCGTCGGCGGCGCCCCCCGCAGCGGACGCTCGCAGATCCTGCGGACGATCGCGGGCTCGCTGGCCCGCACCCACTCGGCGGCCGACGTCCATCTGTACGGCATCGACTGCGGCAACGGCGCCCTCAACGCGCTGACCCGGCTGCCGCACTGCGGCGCCGTCGTCGGCCGCAACCAGACCGAGCGCGTGGTCCGGCTCATCGCCCGCCTCAAGGGTGAACTGACGCGCAGGCAGGACCTGTTGGCCGACAAGGGCTTCGCGGACATCGGTGAGCAGCGGGCCGCTTCGGCGGAGGACGAACGGCTCCCGCACATCGTGGTGCTGCTCGACCGGTGGGAGGGCTGGCTGCCGACGCTCGGCGAGTACGACCACGGCGATCTGACCGACCAGCTCACCGCGATGCTGCGCGAGGGCGCGAGCGTCGGACTGCACCTGGTGATGACGGGCGACCGCCAGATCCTCTCCACCCGGATCGGCTCGCTCACCGAGGACAAGTACGCCCTGCGGCTCGCCGACCGCTCCGACTTCTCGCTGATCGGCGTCAACGCCCGCAAGGTCCCCGAGGAGATCCCGCCCGGCCGCGGTTACCGCAACGAGCACGGCACCGAGACCCAGTTCGCCCTGCTCACGGAGGACTCCACCGGGCAGGGACAGGCCGCGGCGCTCGCGGCGATCGGCGAGGCGGCCACGGTCCGGGACGCCGGACTGCCGCGCTCCCGGCGCCCGTTCCGGGTCGACGTGCTGCCCACCCGGATCGGCTTCGCCGACGCCTGGGAGATGCGCGACCCGGAGGCGTCCCGCTCCCGGCTGTGGAGCCTCGTGGGCATCGGCGGCGACGACGTCCAGGGCTTCGGCCCCGACCTGTCCCAGGGCGTGCCGACGTTCGTCGTCGCGGGCCCCGCCAAGTCCGGCCGCAGTACGACGCTGATGAACATGGCACGGTCGTACCTGGCGCAGGGCGTACGTCTGGTCGTCGCGGCGCCGCGCCCCTCGCCGCTGCGTGAACTGGACGGCCGAGAAGGCGTGTTGAAGGTCTTCGACGAGGACGACATCGAGAGCGACGACCTGCGCGAGGCCATCGACTCGGCGACGCCCGAGGAGCCGATCGTGGTGCTGGTCGACGACGGCGAGGTCCTGGAGGACTGCGACGCCGAGACGGTCTTCAAGCGGATCGTGCAGCGCGGCGCCGAACGCGGCCTCGGTCTGGTCATCGCCGGTGACGAGGAGGACGTGTGCAGCGGGTTCTCCGGCTGGCAGGTCGAGATGAAGAAGGGCCGCCGCGGCATCCTGCTGTGTCCGCAGGACTCCTCCGCCGGTGAGCTGATCGGCATCCGTACGAACCGCAGCATGGTCGGCGGCCCGGTCGCCCCCGGCAAGGGCCTGCTGCACCTCGGCGACGGGGAGCCGCTGACGGTGACGACGCCGATGTGAGCCGCGGGCCGGGCCACGGTCGGACACGCCGCAGGAAGGGCAAGAGGATGAGGGGGAGCGGCCGGTGAGCGGATCGGCGAAGCCCAAGCGGCGGAAGGCGGCCGGGGCGGCCCTGCGCTACGAGCACGTGCGGAGGCGGCCGTCGGCGTGGGCACAGGCGAGGGAGAAGGCGTCCCGGGGGGAGGCGTTCGGTGGCTGTCTGATCCTTCTGGCCGCCATGGCCGCAGCCGTCGGGTTCGCGTTCATGGTCATGACCTGGGGATCCGAACTCTGGGGCGACACGGCCCCCGCCTGGCCCGGCAACGGATACGGTTTCGCGGCCGCCGTCGGGGCCCTACCGCCCCTCGGACTGGCCGCGGTGATCGTGACGCTCGACAGGATGAAGTGGAGGACGAGCCCGCTCCGCTCGCTCGGCTGGGTGCTCGCGTCGCTGCCCGGAGTCGCCGCCTGCTTCCTGTGGGCCGTGGTCGTGTTCGCCGCCTTCCGCCCCAGGCACCGGCGCGACTGGGACTCCGGGTGCCACAGCAGGGGCAACCCCTGCTGGGTCCACGTCGAGTACCCGTATGTCTGGGCCGTCGGCCTGCTCTCGACGGTGCTCGTCGCCGCCGCGCTGATCACCGTGCTCATCAGGATCGCGAACGCCCGCGAGAAGGCCCCGTCCGCCTGAGCCGCACGCCTCCCGTCCCCGCTCCGATCCCGCCTCCTCGCCCGGCGTCCGGTGGCCGTACGGCATCCGCGCCACCCCGTGTGACGCGGGTCACGGGAACCCGGGGCGCGCGGATCGACAGTCAATGAGGGTGAGCACTGACATGCGTACCCGGATACGGGCCGGGGATCCGAGCGCGTTCGCCGAGCTGTACGACAGCTACGCACGCGCCGTGTACAACCACGCCTTCCGCCTCACCGCCGACTGGACCGCGGCGGAGGACGTGATGGCCGAGACCTTCATGGAAGCGTGGCGGCTGCGTGACCGGGTCAGCGCCGAAGGCGGCAGCCTGCGGCCGTGGCTGCTGGGCGTGGCGGTCAACGTCGCCCGCGGCCACCACCGCAGCAACCGGCGCTACCGGGCCGCGGCGAACGCCGCGGCGGAGGCCGAGACGGCACTGCCCGACCACGCCGACGAGGTGGCGGGCCGGCTCGACGACCGACGGCGTATCGCCGCCGCCCTGCGCGCGCTCGCCGCACTGCGCAGACCCGAGCGCGAGGTCCTGACGCTGTGCCTCTGGGAGGGGCTGGAGTACACGGCCGCGGCCGAGGCGCTCGGCATCGCCGTCGGAACGGTGCGCTCACGCCTCTCCCGCGCACGCGCCAAACTGCGCAGACTCACCGAGGCCGAACTCGGCGGCCGGCCTGCCGCCCGGGCGGCGCCGGTCCCGTACACGGACTACCGCACTCAAGAACGCGCGGGAAAACCCGTACGAGGAAATCGGGAACTCGGCCGGCCGGATCGACAGACAAGAGGAGAACACATCCACTCGATCCGGCCCGTATCGGAAGGAAATCGATGAAAGCGACCCAGTCCCGGCAGAATCCGGCCGAGTGGGAGGAGAGCGCGCTTCTCCTCCCGAAGACTGCGCGCGATCTCCCGACGGGCCGTCACCAGTTCCACAAGGAGCGTTTGATGGCCCACATCCAGCAGGACACCCAGCGGGACGCGAGCACCACGAAGGCCGCCCCCGCCCTGCCGAAGCCCCGAGGGCTCCGCCTGCTGCGCCCGGCGTTCGCGCTGCCCGCGATGGCGCTGGCCGGCGCGGTCGTCGCCGGGACGCTGCTGATCGACAGCGGCGTGCACAGCGATGGTCTCGCCACCGGTCCCGCAGCGGTCGTCCCCGTCGGCGCCACGACCACCAAGGGCCTGCCGCAGCTGATCGACCAGGTCTCACTGGCGGCGGCCGAGGAGACCCACCCCACGGTCGGGCCCGGCCAGTACGTCTACGTCGAGTCCCAGACGTCCGACACCTTCGTGAAGACGGTCGGCGACGACAGCAGCCTCGCCAGCTACGCGCTGCACCGGCGCCAGGTCTGGCGGTCCGCCGACGGCACCAAGGGCTGGCTGATCGACGCGGCCTCCAACGACAGCGCCGAGGGCGAGACGCTGAGCCTGCCCGACGAGCAGGGCAACACCCCCGAGGCCACCCTGAACAGCCCGTCGTACGACTCCCTGACCCGGCTGACCACCGACCCCGACGAGCTGCTGAAGCTGATCTACAAGGAGACCGCGGGACAGGGCAACACCCCCGACCAGGAGGCGTTCACCACGATCGGTGACCTGCTCGGCGAGAGCTACCCGCCCGCGGAGCTCTACCCGGCCCTGTTCAAGGCCGCCGCGAAGATCCCGGGCGTGGTCGTGGTGAAAGACGCCAAGGACGCGCTCGGCCGCTCGGGCGTCGCGGTGGCGCGGCTGGACGAGACCGGCGGCGAACGCGAGGAGTGGATCTTCGACAAGAAGACCCACATCTTCCTCGGCGAGCGGACCGTGCAGGTCAAGCCGGTCACCCAGGACGGGGTCGTCATCAAGCCCGGCACCGTCCGCAACACCAGCGCCATCACCGCGCGCGCGATCGTCGACGGCATGAAGCAGACCCCCGGGCAGAAGGGTTGAGGTCCCGCCGCCCAGGCTGAGACGCACCGCTGCTCACCGGCCCGTGGCCGCCGTCCCAGGACGGCGGCCACCGTGCCGTGCGGGCCTCGGCGGGCGAGGCCCGGCACCGGCGTCGGCACCGGCACCGGCACCGGCACCGGCAGCGCACGGCAACCACCGGTGATCTCCGGCGCAGGACGGACCTAGCCCACCTTGTTCATCCGGGCCACCGGGTCCCCCGCCTCGGCGTTGTCCGTCTCGTAGGTGAGGTCGCCGCCGACGGGGGTCAGCCGGACCTCGTGCCGGCCCTTGGTGCAGACGTCGCGGTTGGACTCCGCGGCCACGCTCGTGGCGACGAGCTGTTTCCTGGTGACCTTCTTGAGGACGAGGACGTCGTCGCAGATGCCGCCGATCTGGTCGGTCTGCCGGAAGGTGCCCAGCTCCTGGCCCACGGCCGCCTGGTGGACGGTGACGCGGAAGGTTCCCATCGGGAGGGTGCCGTTGAGGGCCAGGCCCTCGCCCTCCCAGGTGCCGAGGTAGGAGACCGGGACCGTGGACCGCTGCTCGCCCGGGTCGGACGCGCTCGCGGTGGAGCCCGGCCGGGTGGCGTCCGCCGAGGAATCGGAGGCGGGGGCGCTCCGGCTCGCCGTGGCCGAGGGACGCCCGCCCGCCACGCTGCCGTCGCCCTTGCCGCCGCCCGGCAGCAGGTCGAAGAGGAACGCGGATCCCACGGTCACCGCCGCCAGCGCCCCCGCGACGGCGAGCGCGACCGTGCAGCTCATCCTGCGGCCCTGCCCGCCGGCCCCGGGCGCGGAGGTCGCCGCCACGCTGACCGAGAGCTTGCCGGGCCGGTCGGACGTCCGCCGGTCCGGTGTCTCCTCGTGGTGCACGGCGTCCCGGGGCCCGGCGTCCGGGCCCGCGCCCTGCCCCGGTACGTACGCGGGCATCGTGGGCGGCGGCCCGAAGCCCGGCGGAGGCGGCCCGAAGCCGCCGCCCGGCCCCGGCGCCCCGGCCGTCCCCCCACCGGGACCGGAACCGGACCCGGAGTCCTGGACGGCCCGAGATCCGGTCCCGGCCGCCCGGCCGGCCCGGTCGGGCTCGATCGAAGGGGTGCTGAAGCCCAACGGACCCGAGGGCGCGGCCTGCGCGGCGCCCGCAGCCTCAAGGTTCAGCAGCTGTACGGCACTTCGGCTCACCCGCTCGACCAGGGCGCCCGGCAGCCAGCCCGCCGCGACCAGCCGGGCGGCGCCCTGCGGGGCGAGCCGGACGGCCACCTCACCCGGAGCGGGCCGCGCCCCGGGCTCCTTGGCCAGACAGGCCGCCACCAGCTCGCGCAACTCGCCTTCCAGGGAGTCGAGTCGCGGCTCCTCGTGCACCACCTTGTAGAGGAGGGAGGCGGAGGAGTCACCGGGGAAGGGGGGTTCCCCGGTGGCGGCGTACGCGAGGACCGCGCCGAGCGAGAAGACGTCCGCGGCGCCCGTGACGCCCTTGCCGAGGATCTGCTCGGGAGACATGTAGCCGGGCGAGCCGACCGAGACCCCCGTCGAGGTCAAGGAGGCCGTGCCGTCCGTGGCCCGCGCGATGCCGAAGTCGATGAGGAGCGGACCGTCGAGGGTGAGCAGCACGTTGGAGGGTTTGACGTCACGGTGGACGAGGCCCAGCGCGTGGACGGCCGTGAGCGCCTCGGCCAGACCGGCTCCGAGGACGCGCGCGGAGTGGGCGGGAAGCGGTCCGCCGTCGGCGATCGCCGCCGTCAGGGAGGGGCCGGCCGCGTAACCGGTGGCGACCCAGGGGACCGGCGCCTCCGGGTCCGCGTCCAGGACCGGCGCGGTCCACGCGCCGCCTACCCGCCGCGCGGCCTCGACCTCGCGGCGGAAGCGGGCGCGGAACTCCTCGTCGAGCGCGAAGTGCGGATGCACGATCTTGACCGCGACCGTACGTCCGCCCGCGCTGCGTCCCAGGTACACCCGCCCCATGCCGCCGGACCCCAGCCGGCCGAGCAGGCGGTAGGGCCCCACGGTCGTGGGTTCGTCGGCTCCGAGCGGCTGCATGGCACTCACGGTTCCCCCTCCCCCGTACACACTGCCCAGCAGCCTAGGGCCTTGACCGCTTCGGGCCCCGGTACGAACGGGACCGGGGCGGCCGGTGCCTCACGGCTGCAGGAGCCGTACGTTCACGTCCGCCGGGAACCCGGTGGTCGAGCCGACCCGGCGCGCGAACTCCCGTACGGCCTCCAGCTGCGGGGCGCCGAAACGGAAGTCGAGCGTCGTGAAGTACTGCTCCAGGACGGACTCGTCGAACTCCTCCCACCGGGCCGCCTGCTCGGCGACCTTGGAGACCTCGTCGAGGGAGAGGTCCCGGGAGGCGAGGAACGCCTGGTGCACCTTGCGGGTGACGAGCGGCTCGCGCTCCAGGTAGTCGCGCCGGGCCGCCCACACGGCGAAGACGAACGGCAGGCCCGTCCACTCCTTCCACAGCGCGCCGAGGTCGTGCACCTCCAGCCCGTACTTCGGCGCGTCGAGCAGGTTGGCCCGCAGCGCCGCGTCGCCGATGAGGACGGCGGCGTCGGCCTCCTGCATCATCAGGCTCAGATCGGGCGGGCACGTGTAGTACGAGGGGGTCACCCCGACCTTCTCGGCCAGCAGGAGCTGGGCGAGCCGCACGGAGGTGCGCGAGGTCGAACCGAGGGCGACGCGGGCGCCGTCCAGCCGGTCGAGGGGCACCTGCGAGACGATCACGCAGGACATCACCGGTCCGTCGCAGCCGACCGCGATGTCGGGAAAGGCGACGAGGTCGTCGGCGTGCCTGAGGAACTCGACGAGCGTGACGGGCCCGATGTCGAGATCTCCTCGCACCAGCCGCTCGCTGAGCTTCTCCGGAGTGTCCTTGGTGAGCTCGAAGTCGAGGAGCGTGCCCGTTCTCGCGAGCCCCCAGTACAGGGGCAGGCAGTTCAGGAACTGGATGTGGCCGACGCGCGGCCGGGTGCGAGAATTGTCCACATCGCGAGGCTAGCCCCCGTGCGATAGCGTGCAGGCTTCAGGGTCGGCGTGTGCGGATGGAAACCGTTCCGACTCCTCGTGTCAACTGTTGTGACACCTCGCAGTCAACGCACGTCAGGCCGCTGGGCCCATGGGAGCCACCCGTCCGGATGACGTGATCTTTCCCTCTATTGCTTTCTGCTGCCTGCGTGCTAGGCTCGCCGCAAGTTGCAGTTTGGTTTCCCTTGCAGTACAGAGCCTGCGGAGCATGTGACCGCGGGCTCTCGTCGTTTTCAGACGTATGCAGTTGTTTACACAATCGCAGGTTCTGGAGCAGGGCAACCCTTTGGGCCCAAGGAGGGCTTATGGCTACCGGAACCGTGAAGTGGTTCAACGCCGAAAAGGGCTTTGGTTTCATTGCCCAGGAAGGCGGCGGCCCGGACGTCTTCGTCCACTACTCCGCGATCAACGCGAACGGCTTCCGTTCGCTCGAAGAGAACCAGTCGGTTTCCTTCGACGTCACGCAGGGTCCGAAGGGCCCGCAGGCGGAGAACGTCACTCCGCTCTAAGCCTGCGGCTCCATGAGCCCGAAGCTTTGATCCGGAACGGATAGCAGTACCCAAGGAGCCCCGCGCCAGCCGGCAGCGGGGCTCCTGCCTTTTCCCCTCACGACGGCCCGCGCCTCCTCCCCGCCCCGGGACTACGTCGCGTACAGGGCCTCTATCTCCTCGCCGAAGTCCTTCTCGATCGCCGTCCGCCGCAGCTTCATGGAGGGGGTCAGGTGGCCCGCCTCCTCGGTGAAGTCGACGGGCAGGACGGTGAACCGGCGGATGGACTCGGGGCGCGAGACGAGCCGGTTGGTCTCGTCGACGGCGCGCTGCAGGACGGCCAGCAGCTCCGGGTCGTCCGTGACGAGTTCGGGGGGAACCGGGTGCTTGCCGTTCATCCGGCGCCAGTGGGCGATGCCCTCGGGGTCGAGGGTGACGAGGGCGGAGACGAACGGGCGGCGGTCGCCCAGGACCATGCACTGGGAGATCAGCGGATGGGAGCGCAGCCGGTCCTGGAGGGGCGCCGGGGCGACGTTCTTGCCGCCCGCGGTGATCAGGATCTCCTTCTTCCGGCCGGTGATGGTGAGATAGCCCCCGTCGTCCAGTTCTCCGATGTCGCCGGTGGCGAACCAGCCGTCCGGGGCGGCGTCGACGACACCGCCCGCGTTCGGGTCCCAGTAGCCGCGGAAGACCTGGGCACCGCACAGCAGCACCTCCCCGTCCACGGCGATCCGCACCCGGGTGCCCGGCAGGGGCAGGCCCACCGTGCCGAGGCGCGGTTTCCGCGGGGGCGTGACGGTCGCGGCGGCCGTGGTCTCCGTGAGGCCGTACCCCTCGAAGATCTCGATCCCGGCTCCCGCGTAGAAGGCGGCGAGCCGGCGGCCGAGCGGGGAGCCGCCGCAGACGGCGTGCCGGACCCGGCCGCCGAGGGCGTCCCGGATGCGGCGGTAGACCAGGGGGTCGTAGAGGGCGCGGGCCGCGCGCAGGTAGCGGCTCGGGCCGGGACCGGTGCCGTGCTGCCCGGCCTCGACGGCCTCGCCGTACTTCCGGGCGGTCCGGGCCGCCCGGTCGAAGGACGAACCGCGGCCCATCCGTTCGGCCGTCGCCCGGCTGGTGTTGAAGACCTTCTCCAGGACGTACGGGATGGCGAGCAGGAAGGTCGGCCGGAACGAGGCCAGGTCCGCGAGGAGTTCCTCGGTCCCCAGGCTCGGCGCGTGGCCGAGTTTCACCCGCGCGCGCAGACAGGCCACGGCCACCATGCGGCCGAAGACGTGCGAGAGGGGGAGGAAGAGGAGGGTGGAGGCGGGGTCCCGGGTGTGGTCCTTGAAGACCGGGTGGAGCAGTTCGACGGCGTTGTCGACCTCGGCGAAGAAGTTGCCGTGGGTCAGGACGCAGCCCTTGGGGCGGCCGGTGGTGCCCGAGGTGTAGACGAGGGTGGCGGGCGTGTCCGGGCCCAGCATCCCGCGCCGTACGGCCACCTCCTGGTCGGGGACCTCGCGGCCGAGCTCCGCGAGCCGCTCCACGTGCCCCTTCTCGAAGACCCACATGTGCCGCAGATCGGGTATGCGGTCGCGCTCGGGGCCGAGCGCCGCCGCCTGCCCCACGTCCTCCACGGCGAGCGCGGCGGCCCCCGAGTCCTGGAGGATCCAGCGGGTCTGGAAGACCGAGGAGGTCGGGTAGACGGGCACGGTGACCAGGCCCGCGGCCCAGGCGGCGAAGTCGAGGAGCGTCCATTCGTACGTCGTCCGGGCCATGATGGCGATCCGGTCGCCCGGCACCAGCCCTTCCGCGATCAGCCCCTTGGCCACCGCGAGGACCTGGCCGGCGAACTCCGCGGCGCTCACGTCCCGCCAGCCCTCGCCGTCCGGCGTCTTCCGGCCGATGACCGGCTCCAGCGGTGCGGCGGCCGCGTTGTCGAACGGGATGTCCGCGAGGGAGCCGTGCGTCACCCGGTCCGCGACGGGTGGTACCGCGACCTCGCGCACGACACCGTCCAGCCTCTTGATCTCGGGTTCCGGGAGGAGGGGCGCGGAGTCTGACGGGTACGGGCTGGACACGGGGCGGCTCCTTGTCGGCCGGAGGCCGGGGGTGCGAAGCGTGTTCGGGCTCCGGGGAGCGCGTGGGGGCGCGCGTCCTCGTGGGGTCCGGGGGAGTGGGGGGAAGGGTTCTGGGCACTTGGTGAGACGGGGATACTACGGCGCCGAAGTGTGGGGTTTGTGGCGTTTTGCCGCAGGCGAGGTGGGGGTTACCCGGGGTAGCTGTGCTCTTTTCCGGCCAACGGACCCGACCCCGGCAACGGCCCCGCGCCCCGCGCCCGGCTCGCCGAACTCGGGGCGGCGGGGAAGCTTCCGGCTCTGTGGCCGTACCACTCGCCGCGGCGGGCGGGGCGTACCCCGGAGGCGTCCTGGAGCGCAACGGCCTCGACGAGAAGGGCAGAGCGCCGACGTCCGCGCCGGGCACGGGAAGCGCGGGCCCCCTGCGGACGGTGATCCGCCGGGCCGCGCGCGGCGGCGCCGAGTCCCTCTGCCGCGTGGGCCGGGAGCGGGTCGCCCCCGCGCTGCGGCGCTGGGGCCGCGACCGACCCGCCCGGCACGGGCGGGCCCGCGGGCCGAAGGCCTCAGACCTCCGCGGCGGACCGGGACGGGACCCCGGCGGCCGGCGGGCACCAGGGCCGGCCCTGCATGAGGGTGCCGAGTCCGGTCCAGGCGAAGTTCATCAGGGTGGCGGCGGCCTGCCGGGCGGAGACGCCCGGGGTGGCGTTGGCCCACGCGGCCATCGACTCGGCGGCGCCGACCAGTGCCTCCGCGAGCCCGGCGACCTCCCGCGCGGGCAGCGACGGGTCGCGGTGCGCCTCGCGCGCGGCGATGACGATCAACTGCGTGACGAAGCGGACCAGTTCCTCGCGCATCGCGAAGACCTCGGCCGCGAAGGGCTCGCCGTGCGTACGGGCCTGGAGGTGCAGGACCGCCCAGCCGTCCGGGTTCTCGGCGGTGTGGCCGAAGAACGCCCGCAGTCCTTCCCAGAGTTGCCGGTCCGCGGACAGCTCGGGACGGACGCCGGCGCGGACCGCGTCGGTGAGCGCCTTGGCCTCACGCCGGATGCACGCGATGAACAGGTCTTCCTTCGAGTTCAGGTACAGGTACACCAACGGCTTGGACACGCCCGCCAGTTCGGCGATCTCGTCCATCGACGCCGCCCGGTAACCGCGCTGCCCGAAGGTCCGTACGGCCGCGTCCAGCATCTGCTGTTCGCGTACCGCGCGAGGCATCCGCTTGTTCTTCACAGCATCCATGCGCCAAGCCTACGAGGGGCCGCCGCGCGGCCGGGCGCACAACGGATCCAGCCTGCTCTTGCGACGAACCCCAGGGCCTCAGCTCCGGGAGGAGCGCCGCCAGTGGTGCCCGTTGCGCAAGCCCGGCGTTTCAGCGCTGGGTGGTTGACGAAGCCTGGTTCGGGGCACCCTGGACGGACTCGTCCAGGGCGGCGTCCTCCTGGTTGCGGTTGCGGTCCAGGTTCGCCTTGGCGCGCTCGACGCGGGCGACGACCTGGACCGAGGCGCGGTCGCGCGCGCCGCGCAGGACGACGAAGCTGATCGGCGCGGAGATCACCAGGGCCAGCAGGACGATCCACATGAAGTTGGAGTCGCCGAGGCCGCGCGGGGCGACGCCGGAGTAGACGAGGCCCCAGACGACCACGAAGCAGCCCACGAAGATACCGAGGCGCATCAGTGTGTAGCGGAGCATCTCAATCCACTCTTCCGTTCCGAACGTTCCCAAAGAACCCTGTCCAGTGAAGCACGCCGGGACAGTGATCTTGCAGGGGGTCCTCGGTCGCGGGCGGAGGATCACCCGGCCGTGGCACGGAGAGGCTCCTCAGACGCGGCGAGGGAGGGGCAGCAGCATCGTGATGTCGTCCCGTTCGTCGCCGGGGGCGACGCGGATCGCGCCGGGCACCCGCCCGACCTCCTTGTAGCCGCAGGAGGCGTAGAAGCGCTCCAGGCCCTGGCCGCCCCGGCAGGTCAGCCGTATCGCGTCGACGCCGTCGAGGCCGCCCGCCGCCGCCTCCGCGGCGGCGAGCAGGTCCCGGCCGTACCCCTTGCCCTGGTGCCGGGGGTGCACCATCACGGTGTACAGCCAGACCCAGTGCCTCATCAGCCGGTGGGTGTTGTGGGTGATGAAGGCGGTCGCCGCGACGGCGCCCTCATCGTCCCGGCCGACCAGCAGCCGGGTGCGGCCCTCCGCCATGGCGACGAAGTGCTTCACGAGTTCGGGGCGCACGTCACCGGCGGCCACCGGCGGCACGAAGCCGACGGAGCCGCCCGCGTTCGAGACGTCCACCCACAGGGCGACGACACCGTCCCTGAGTTCGGGGGTGACCGCCGGATCCAGTTCGAAGGCCAGCGCCACGTCAGACCCGCATCGGCTGCGGCGCCTCACGGCGTGCCGGGTCCGGGCCGTCGTACTCGCGGATGATCTCGTACCGCGTGTTGCGCTCCACCGGGCGGAAGCCCGCGTCCCGGATGAGGTCCAGCAGGTCCTCGCGGGTGAGCTTGTTCGGCGTGCCGTAGTTGTCCGCGTCGTGCGTGATCTTGTACTCGACGACCGAGCCGTCCATGTCGTCGGCGCCGTGCTGGAGCGCGAGCTGCGCGGTCTGCACACCGTGCATGACCCAGAAGACCTTGACGTGCGGGACGTTGTCGAAGAGCAGCCGGGAGACCGCGAAGGTCTTCAGCGCCTCGGCGCCGGTCGCCATCTGGGTGCGCGCCTGGAGGCGGTTGCGGACCTTGCCGTCCTGCATGTCCACGAAGTCGTGCTGGTAGCGCAGCGGGATGAAGACCTGGAAGCCGCCGGTCTCGTCCTGGAGCTCACGCAGCCGCAGCACGTGGTCGACGCGGTGGCGGGGCTCCTCGATGTGCCCGTACAGCATCGTGCACGGGGTCTTGAGGCCCTTCTCGTGCGCGAGGCGGTGGATGCGCGACCAGTCCTCCCAGTGGGTGCGGTGGTCGACGATGTGCTGGCGGACCTCCCAGTCGAAGATCTCCGCGCCGCCGCCGGTCAGCGACTCCAGACCGGCCTCGATCAGCTCGTCGAGGATCTGAGAGGCCGACAGCCCCGAGATGGTCTCGAAGTGGTGGATCTCGGTGGCGGTGAACGCCTTCAGCGAGACGTTCGGCAGGGCCTTCTTCAGCTCGCTCAGCGAACGCGGGTAGTAGCGCCAGGGCAGGCTGGGGTGCAGGCCGTTGACGATGTGCAGCTCGGTGAGGTTCTCGCCCTCCATCGCCTTGGCGAGGCGGACGGCCTCCTCGATGCGCATCGTGTACGCGTCCTTCTCGCCCGGCTTGCGCTGGAACGAGCAGTACGCGCAGGACGCGGTGCACACGTTCGTCATGTTGAGGTGGCGGTTGACGTTGAAGTGGACGACGTCGCCGTTCTTGCGCGTGCGCACCTCGTGCGCGAGCCCGCCGAGCCAGGCCAGGTCGTCCGACTCGTAGAGCGCGATGCCGTCCTCGCGGGTCAGCCGCTCACCGGCCCGGACCTTGTCCTCCAGCTCGCGCTTGAGCCCGACATCCATGCGATTACCTCTCCCTGTGACGAACGCTGCCAACCGTACTCCCCGCCCTGCCGACGAAAGGCCCCCACCTGGGCCTTTCGCCCCCGGGGTGTCCCCGGTGCCGGGGGACTAGTCCTCCTCGGGCAGCTCGCCGACCCGGTTCTCCCACTTCGTGGAGAGCACGATCGTCGTACGGGTGCGGGAGACGCCCTTGGTCCCGGACAGCCGCCGGATGGTCTTCTCCAGTCCGTCGACGTCGCTGGAGCGCACCTTGAGCATGAACGAGTCGTCGCCCGCGATGAACCAGCAGTCCTCGATCTCGCTGAGGTCGCGCAGCCGCCGGGCCACGTCCTCGTGGTCGGCCGCGTCGGACAGCGAGATGCCGATCAGGGCGGTGACGCCGAGGCCGAGCGAGGCCGAGTCGACCGTCGCGCGGTACCCGGTGATGACACCGGCCGCCTCCAGCCGGTTGATGCGGTCGGTGACACTGGGTCCCGACAGACCGACGAGGCGCCCCAGCTCCGCGTAGGAGGCCCGGCCGTTCTCCCTCAGGGCCTGGATGAGCTGCCTGTCCACCGCGTCCATGCGATCGAAGCCTTCCGCTGAAAAGGTCTGAGAGTCCTGAGAATCTTGCGAGTCTAGGCGGTGGCGTCCCGGGAACCGCTCCCGAGTCCGCCCTTCCACCGGCGGTAGAGGCCGTGTTCGACGCCCGCCGCGTCGAGGGCCCGCCCGGCGACGAAGTCCACCAGGTCCTGGATGTGCGTGGCCCCCGCGTAGAACGCCGGCGAGGCGGGCAGCACGACGGCGCCCGCGTCGTCCAGGGAGACCAGGTGACGCAGGGTCTGCCCGCCGAGCGGGGTCTCCCGTACGGCGACGACCAGCTTGCGCCCCTCCTTGAGGGTGACGCTCGCGGCCCGTTGCAGCAGGTCCTTGGAGAGGCCGAGGGCGACTCCGGCCACACAGGCGGTGGACGCGGGCACGATCAGCATGCCCTTGGCCGGGTACGAGCCCGACGAGGGGCCCGCCGCCAGGTCGCCGGCGCTCCAGTGCCGTACGCCGTCGAGGTGTTCCTCGGTGACGTCGAAGGTGCCGGGCTTGCCGTCGGCGCCCCGCTCCAGCCAGGCGCGCAGATCGCCGCGCCAGTGGGCGTCGCGGAACGGGAGGCCGGTCTCGTCGAGCAGCGTGAGCCGTGACGCCCTGCTGACGACCAGGTCGACGCTCTCCCCCGCGTCCAGCAGCGAACGCAGCACTGCGGCCGCGTACGGCGTACCGGACGCGCCGGAGACCCCCACGATCCAAGGCCGGCGCTGCGTCTGTCCTGGCTTCATGATGTCGAGCCTATCCGGCCACCGCCCATGGTCAGACCGTCAGCCCGCGCACCAGCAGGTCGAGCAGGGCACACACGAACAGGGCGATCCCGATGAAGCCGTTGACCTGGAAGAACGCCCGGTTCAGCCGGCTCAGGTCGTGCGGTTTCACGATGGAGTGCTCGTAGAGGAACGCGCCGGCGACGATCACCAGGCCCAGCCAGAAGAAGGCGCCGGCGCCGGTGGCCGCCCCGTACCAGACGAAGAGCGCCGTCGTCACCGCGTGGCAGACCCGCGCGCTCTGGACCGCGGCCGGGATGCCGAACCGGGCCGGCACGGACATCACGCCGATCTCGCGGTCGGTCTCGACGTCCTGGCAGGCGTAGATCAGGTCGAAGCCGCCGATCCAGACGCCGACCGCGAGACCGAGGACGACCGCCTCCCAGGACCAGGTGCCGGTGACGGCGATCCAGGCGCCGACGGGGCCCATCGCCTGGGCGAGCCCGAGGATGGCCTGCGGGAAGTTCGTGAACCGCTTGCCGTACGGGTAGACGACCATCGGGATGACCGCGACGGGCGCCAGCGCCAGGCACAGCGGGTTGAGCAGCGCCGCCGCGCCGAGGAAGACGACCAGCGCGACCAGCGCGCCCGTCCACGCGTGCTTGACGCTCATCGCGCCGGTGACCAGTTCGCGCTGGGCCGTACGGGGGTTGCGGGCGTCGATCTCGCGGTCGATGATCCGGTTCGCGGCCATCGCGAAGGTGCGCAGGCCGACCATGCACACGGTCACCAGGAGCAGCTTCCCCCAGTGGATGTTCTTGTCGACCTCGAACATCGCGGTGAGCGCCGCGATGTACGCGAAGGGCAGCGCGAACACCGAGTGCTCGATCATGACAAGTCGCAGGAACGTCCTGGTGCGGCCCGGCTGCGGGAGCGCCGCGGAAGCTGAACTCACAGCCCGTATTCCTTCCAACGCCGTGTCACCCGTTCGGCCGTGTCCGGGTCCGACAGGACCATCTCCGGCCAGCCCCCGTCCCTCGTGTAGCCCTCCTCGGGCCACTTCTTCGTCGCGTCGATGCCCGCCTTGCCGCCCCAGAACTGCTGGTAGGAGGCGTGGTCGAGGTGGTCGACCGGGCCTTCGACGACGGTGAGGTCACGGGCGTAGTCCGTGTTGCCGAGCGCGCGCCAGGCCACCTCGTGCAGATCGTGGACGTCGCAGTCCGCGTCGACGACCACGATGAGCTTCGTCAGGGACATCATGTGCGCACCCCAGACGGCGTGCATCACCTTCTGGGCGTGCTTGGGGTACTTCTTGTCGATCGAGACGATCGCGCAGTTGTGGAAACCGCCCGCCTCCGGCAGGTGGTAGTCCACGATGTCCGGGACGATGATCTTCAGCAGCGGGAGGAAGAAACGCTCCGTCGCCCGGCCGAGGGGCCCGTCCTCCGTCGGGGGCCGGCCCACCACGATGGACTGGAGCAGCGGCCGCCGGCGCATCGTCACGCAGTCGATGGTCAGCGCCGGGAACGGCTCCTGCGGGGTGTAGAACCCGGTGTGGTCGCCGAACGGCCCCTCGGGCAGCATCTCGCCCGGCTCCAGCCAGCCTTCGAGGACGACCTCGGCGTTCGCGGGCACCTGGAGCGGAACGGTCTTGCAGTCGACCATCTCGATCCGCTTGCCCTGGACGAACCCGGCGAACAGGTACTCGTCGATGTCCCCGGGCAGCGGGGCGGTGGAGGCGTACGTGACGGCGGGCGGGCAGCCGAAGGCGATCGCGACGGGCAGCCGCTCGCCCCTGCGGGCGGCGACCTGGTAGTGGTTGCGGCTGTCCTTGTGGATCTGCCAGTGCATGCCGATGGTGCGCTTGTCGTGCCGCTGGAGCCGGTACAGACCGAGGTTGCGGATGCCGGACTCGGGGTCCTTGGTGTGGGTGAGCCCGAGGTTGAAGAAGGAGCCGCCGTCGTCGGGCCAGGTGAACAGGGCGGGCAGCGCGTCGAGGTCGACGTCCTCGCCGTGGAGCACCACTTCCTGCACCGGCGCGTCCTTGACCTTCTTCGGCGGCACGTGCGCCATCGCGCCGAGCTTCCCGAACGCCTCGCGCACGCCCACGAAGCCGTGCGGCAGCTCCGGCCTGAGCAGACCGCCGATCTTGTCGGAGATCTCGCCGTACGACTTCAGCCCGAGGGCCTTCAGCAGGCGCCGGTCGGTGCCGAAGACGTTCATCGCGAGGGGCATGGCGGAGCCCTTCACGTTCTCGAAGAGGAGCGCGGGCCCGCCGGCCTTCTGCACCCGGTCGACGATCTCCCCGACCTCCAGGTACGGATCCACCTCGGCCTTGATGCGCTTGAGGTCTCCCTCGCGCTCCAGCGCCCTGAGCAGGGAACGAAGATCGTCGTAAGCCATGTGTCCAAGTATCGGCCACCCGCTAATCTGTGCCCGTCACCGGGGGCCCGTGCCGCCCCGCCGTCGCTCACTGGGGGACCGTTCGGCCATGCTCAGGTATCTGCCCTTCCTGCTGGTCCTGGCGCTGTGGATCTACGCCTTCATCGACTGCCTGAACACGCCGGAGGAGGAGGTCAGGGGCCTGCCCAAGGTGGTCTGGGTCATCATCATCCTGCTCTTCGGCGAGGTGCTGGTCGGTCCGGTCGCCTGGCTGGTCGCGGGCCGCAACCGCCGGGGCCCCGCGGGCGGCTCGACGCCCTCCGAATGGCACCGCGACCACCGGACGGAGTTCGTCGCGCCCGACGACAACCCCGAGTTCCTGAAGTCCCTCAAGGCCGAGAACCGCAAGGACGAGGCCCTGCTGAAGGACTGGGAGGCGGACCTGCGCCGCCGCGAGGAGGAACTGAAGCGACGCGAGGAGCAGGGCAGGTCCGACGAGGAGTCGTGACATGGAGCTGCGCCTGCTGGTGACCTTCGAGAAGGTCGCGACCGTGCTGAGTTTCACCCGGGCCGCGGCCGAGCTGACGTACGCGCAGTCCAGCGTGACCAGCCAGATCCGCGCCCTGGAGTCCTCGCTCGGCACGGAGCTCTTCGACCGGCTGGGCAGCAGGATCCGGCTGACCGAGGCGGGTGAGCGGCTGCTGCCCTACGCCCGGCAGATCATCGAGCTGACCGAGGAGGCGCGGGCCGCGGTCGTCGGCGCCGGGGAACCCGCCGGGGCGCTCACCATCGGCACGATGGAGTCCCTGACCTCGTACCGGCTGCTGCCGCTCCTGGAGTTCTTCCACCACCGCCACCCCGGGGTGCGGCTGTCGCTGCGCACGACCATCGGCGACGAGACCCGGCAGGCCCTGCGCCAGGGCACGTACGACGTCGGCTTCCTGATGGAGGCGGAGACCGAGCACGCGGGTCTGGAGGTCGCGGTGCTCGCGGAGGAACCCCTCGCGCTGGTCGCCGCACCCGGCGATCCGCTCGTCGGCACGGCACCGGCCACCGCCGACCTCACCGGCCACTCCCTGCTCGCCACCGAACCCGGCTGCGCCTACCGGGACCTGTTCGAGCGGGAGCTCGACTCCCGCCTCCCGGAGGGTTCCTCCGTCGCGTTCACGGAGTTCGGCACGATCGAGGCGACCAAACGGGCCGCGGCGGCCGGCCTCGGCATCGCACTGCTTCCCGAGGTGACGGTCGCCGCCGAACTGGAGCGGGGCACGCTCGTACGGCTGGACTGGGAGCCGCCGTTCACGCTTTCGACGCAACTGGCCTGGCGGGCCGGGAAGCGGCTTCCGTCCCATGCGCGGCTGTTCGTGGAGCGGGCCCGGCAACTGGTGTCCGAGGAGTCCGGCCCGCGGGGGTGAGCGAGGCGTTCTCGGCGATCCGGCGGGCCATGATGCTCCTGGCGCTCCCGGTCTTCCTGGGAAGCGTCACCTTCAGGCTGGCGGTCACGATCAGCGGGACGCCGAGGGCCTGGACGAGACCGATGTGGTGGCCGTACACCGCCCAGTCCATGACCATCGCGACGGCCGGGTAGGTGAAGGCGAGCACGGCGATCTTCGCGGTCGGGAGCTTGGCGTACGCGGCGTACATCAGGACGTACATCAGCCCCGTGTGGACGACTCCGAGCCCGACCAGCCAGCCCCAGTCCGCGCCGGTCCCGCGCATCGCGCCGAAGTCGGCGAAGGGGAGCAGCAGCGGGATGCCGACGACGACCTGGACGAGCGCGATCAGGTGCGGGCGGACTCCGGTGATCTGCTTGGTGACCAGGGTGGAGAGCCCGTAGAGGAGCGCGGCGAGGAGCGCTTGTCCGACGCCGGTGAGATAGGCGCCGCCGTGCGCGAAGTCGGCCGGGGAGACGCCCGAGACGAGGACCAGACCGGCGAAGGCCAGCGCGATCCAGCCGGCCTTGGCGGCGGTGAGCCGTTCCCGGAAGAGCAGGGCGCCCAGCAGGACCACGTAGAACGGCTGCGTGTGGTAGACGACGGTCGCGACGGAGATCGAGGTGTTCTCGTACGACTGGAAGAGCAGGACCCAGTTGAAGACGATGAACACCCCGCCGAGCGCGGCGAGTCCGAGCGTGCGCGGGGTGAAGCCGTGGCCCCGGAAGTAGCCCCGGGCCAGTGCGTAGCCGCCGAGGGCGAGCGCCCCGAACAGGACGCGGAAGAAGACGACGTCGAAGGGCGAGGCCCCGGACTCGACGACGAAGACGCCGAGGGTCCCGGAGAGCATCATGGCGGCGGTGAGCTGGGCGATGCCCTTGTTCTCGACTGCGGTGGCTGAGGTCATGTGCCGAAGGTAGGAGCGGGACCCGCTGCCGGGCCACGGCCCACCGGGGCGTCCTGCCGATGCCCCCATCGGCACCGCCGATGCGTCCTGGTGGACGGCGTCAGGCTCCGGCCTGGAGGCGGAGGCCCGCCAGGGTCAGGTCCAGCGCGGCGAGGAACTGTTCCTTGTCGTCGTGCCCGTCGAACTCCTCGACGATGTCGTGCACGAACGGGAACTCCCCGGCGTCGAGGGCACGCCACGTCTCGGTGTAGCGGCCGAGGAACTCGTCGCGGTCGACGAAGCCGTCGAGAACTTCCTCGGGCGGCTCCTGCCCCATGTCGGCGGCGTTGCCGACCACGACGCCCACGATCGCCGACACGGCGTGGAAGCGCTGCCGCGGCGCGAGGTCGAGTCGAAGGGTCTGCTGCCCCAGCTTCTCGAAAAGCCGCAACGAGTTGCCCTGGACGTCGGTGCGGCGCATGAAGTGCGCGCCCAGCCACGGCCGGTCCACGATCGCGTCGAACAGGGCGAGGGCCATCATGCGCAGGTCGTCGATCGCGTCGTCGCTGCCGGCCTGCCCTTCGATCGCGGTCAGCACCCCGCCGAGCACGTGGTCGATGGCGCGGTCGATCAGGTCGTCCTTGCCCGAGACGTACCAGTAGATGCTGCCGACGCCGGTGCCGAGCCGGGTCGCGAGCGCACGGAGGGTCAGCGCCTGCTCGCCCGCCTCGTCGAGGAGGGCCACCGCCGCGCCGAGAACGGCCTCGATGGAGTGCGAGGCCCGCTGCCGCCCTCGGGAAGGGCGATCGGCGGGTCGTGTTCGCGGGCCTGTCATGACGTCCATCCAATCACAGCTTGCGCATTTATCGAACTGCGTTCTATCGTCGAACAACGTTCCATAGTCGAACGCCGTTCCATAGTGGACGGCGTCCCGAGAGGAGGCCCGCCATGACCACGACCGCCCCAGCGCCCGCCGCATCGCGCACCTATCCGTCCCTGCGCGCGGCGTGGATACCCCTGGCCGCGCTCTGCCTGGCCTTCTTCGTCGAGATGGTCGACAACACCCTGCTCTCGATCGCGCTGCCCACGATCGGCCGGGACCTCGACAGCGGCACGACCGCGCTGCAGTGGGTCACCGGCGGCTACTCGCTGACGTTCGGCGGCCTGCTGCTGACGGCGGGATCGATGGCCGACCGGCTCGGGCGCCGGCGCGTCCTGCTGGCCGGCCTGGCGGTGTTCGGCCTGCTGAGCCTGGCCGTCGTCGCGGTCACCACCGCGGGGCAGCTCATCACCCTGCGGGCCGGCCTCGGCGTCGCCGCGGCGGCGATGGCCCCCATCACCAACTCGCTGGTCTTCCGGCTGTTCGACGACAAGGCGCTGCGCATGCGCGCGATGACCTTGATGATCGTCGTCGGCATGTCCGGCTTCGTCCTCGGCCCGTTGCTGGGCGGCACCGCCCTGGCCCACTTCCAGTGGCAGTGGCTCCTGGTCGTCAACGCCCCGATCGCGTTGGTCGCGGCCATCGGCGTCCGCCTCGGCGTCCCGGCCGACCGGCCGCAGGACCTGACCCACGACAAGCTCGATCTTCCCGGCGCCGGTCTGAGCGTCACCGCCATCGGCCTCGCCTGCTACTCGCTGACCAGCGGCGTCGAGCACGGCTGGCTCTCCACGAGCACGCTCGCGTCGGTCCTCGGTGCCGTCGTCGCGGGGATCGCGTTCGTGTGGCACGAGCGCCGCAGCGCGTCGCCGATGCTGGACCTGCGCCTCTTCTCCGACGGCACCGTCCGCGGCGCCGCCATCGCGCAGATCGGCACGGCCATCGCGATGGCCGCCGTGATGTTCGGGCTGATCCTCCACTTCCAGTACGCCTACGGGTGGAGCCCCGTGCGGGCCGGCCTGGCGAACCTGCCGATCATCGTGACCATGATCCTCGCGACTCCCCTGTCCGAGTGGCTCGCGGGAAGGTTCGGCCACCGCGTCGCCTGCCTGGTCGGCGCGGCCTGCCTGGCCGGCTCACTGGCCGGCCTGTCCTGGGGCGTCGACCACGGCTACGGCGCGATCGCGCTCTGCATGGTCGTGATGACCGTCGGACTGCGCACCGTCATGACGATCTGCGCCATCGCGCTCGTCGACGCGATGCCGGGCAACCGCACGTCGATCGGCACGGCGCTCAACGACACCGCCCAGGAGGTCGGCACCAGCATCGGCACCGCCGTGGTCGGCACCCTCATCGCCGCGCTGGTCACCACCCGGCTGCCCGCGGGCACCTGGGGCGACTCCCTGGTGGCGTCGTTCTTCCACGCCGAGCGGATCACCTACGCCGTACTGGCGGTCGTCGTCGGCCTGGTCGCGGCCGGCGGCGCGCTCACCCTCACCGACTCCCGCGCCACCGAAGAGCACGCCTGAGACGTCCGCGCCGAGGTCGCCGGGTGCCACCACGGCACGGCCGGGCCCCGGCGGGAGAGCTCAGCGGTCCGGCTCCTCGCGCAGGACGAGGTCGAGGAGCCCGGGGAAGCGGGCGTCGAACTCGGCCCGGCGCAGCCGGTTGACCCGTCTGGGGCCCTCGTCGCGCTGCTCGACGAGACCGGCGCCGCGCAGCACGGCGAAGTGATGGCTGAGGGCCGCCTTGCCGACGGGCACGTCGAAACTGCCGCAGGTGCGGCTCCACTCCGGGGACCCGGCCAGCTCCCTGACGAGCCGGATGCGCACGGGATCGGCGAGCGCCGCGAGGGCGGCGGGCACGGGGACCTCGTCGGGGTGGGTGTGCTCGGGCGCGGCCCGGTGACTGGTGCGCTCGGCCATGCCGGCCTCCCTGGTGTTCCCTGACTGCCCGATCCGCGGCCGGTGCTCCGCGGTCGGCGCTCCGCATCCGATGCCCCGCGGTCGGCGCTCCGCGACCGGCTTGCCGAGTGTTCGATGAAAACCATACACTCCCGAGTGTTCGCTTTTCATTGAACAGTCGGACGTCAGCCGGAGGTGTGCCATGCGTACGGTCGAATTCCAGGAGTACGGCGGTCCCGAGGTCCTGCGGGCCGCCGAGGCCAAGGTCCCCGAGCCGGGCCCGGGGCAGGTGAGCATCGACGTGGCCTACGCGGGCGTGAACTTCGCCGACCTCAAGGCGAGGTCGGAGGGCTACCGCGTCCCCGAACTCCCGTTCGTGCCGGGACTGGAGGTCTCCGGCCGGGTCCGGGCGGTCGGCCCGGACGTCACGGGGCTGCGGGTGGGCCAGGAGGTCGCGGCGCTGACGGAGGGCGGGGCGTACGCGGAGGTGACCGTGGCCGACGCCGTGACGGTCTTCCCGCTGCCCGACGGCGTCGGACTGCGCACCGGGGCCACCCTGCCCACCGTCCTGCCCACGGCGTACGCGCTGCTGCACACGGTGGGCCGGCTCCAGCCCGGCGAGACGGTGCTCGTGCAGGGCGCGGCGGGCGGCGTGGGCACGGTGCTGGGCCGGCTGGCGAAGGCGGCCGGGGCCGGCGCGGTGTACGGCGTGGTGTCCGGCGCGCCGAAGGCCGAGTACGCCCTCGGCCACGGCTACACCGAGGTGTTCGTGGGGTCCTTCCGGGACGAGGTGCGCGCGGCGACCGCCGGCCGCGGGGTGGACCTGGTCCTGGACCCGGTGGGCGGCGAGACCCTCCGCGCCGGCCTCGCCTCCCTCGCCCCCTTCGGCCGGCTGGTCTCCTTCGGCAACGCGAGCTCGGCGGAGCCCTGGACGGTGGGTCAGCCGGAGCTCTACCCGACCGGCCTGTCGGTCTCCGGGTTCTCGATCCTCGGCCTGGCGAGAACGGCCCCGGCCGCCCTCCGCGAGATCGCCTCACGGGCGTTCGAGACGGTGGCCGACGGGACGGTGACCCTGCCGGTGACGGCGGAGTTCCCCCTGGAGTCGGCCGCGGAGGCGCACGCGCTGATGGGCTCGCGGACGAGCACGGGCAAGCTGCTGCTGCGCGTGGCCGCTTCCGGGGCGTAGCTCCGCGCTTCCCCCGCCCCGCCCTCGTGTTCCGGCGACGGAAGAGGGGGGTCCGGGGGACAGTGGAGCCATGCAGCGCATCGATCAGGCACAGGCCCGCGCGTGGCTCGCGACGGCCCTGGAGGAGGCACGCGCCGGACTCGCCGAGGGCGGCATCCCCATCGGGGCCGCGCTGTACGGCGCGGACGGCACCCTGCTCGGCCGCGGCCACAACCGCCGCGTCCAGGACGGCGATCCCTCGGCGCACGGCGAGACGGCCGCCTTCCGCGACGCGGGACGGCAGCGGACCTATCGCGGTACGACCATGGTGACCACCCTGTCGCCGTGCTGGTACTGCAGCGGGCTCGTCCGGCAGTTCGGGATCTCCCGGGTGGTCGTCGGCGAGGCGGCCACCTTCCACGGCGGGCACGACTGGCTCGCCGGGCACGGCGTGGAGGTCGTGCTGCTCGACGATCCCGAGTGCACCGCGCTGATGCGCGACTTCATCGAGAAGAACCCGGACCTGTGGAACGAGGACATCGGTGAATGACGCCGCGAACGACCCCAGGAAGACGGCCGATACGACCGGGACCCCGCACTCGGCGACCTCCGGCCTCCCCGACGCCGACTCCCCGCACCCAGCGGGTTCCGGCTCCCCCGGTGCCGCCGGTTCCGGGGGCCCGGTGGCCTCCGCCGTCCCCACGATCGACCTCGGACCGTGGATCTCCGGGGCCCCGGGCGACCGTGCCGCGCTCGCCCGCACCGTCGACGACGCCCTGCGGACGGCCGGCTTCCTGCTCGTCACCGGGCACGGCGTGGACCCGGGGCTGCGCCGCGCCCTGCGGGACGCGGCCCGCGCCTTCTTCGTCCTGCCCGCCGCGGTCAAACAGCCGTACGCGGCCCGGGTCGGCGGGCGCGGCTGGCTCGGGCCCGGCGCCGAGGCCAACGGCTACGCCGAGGGCACTAAGACCCCGCCGGACCTCAAGGAGTCGCTGACGTTCGCGACGCACGAGCCGTTCGAGGACCCGGAGACCAACAGGCAGTGGTACGCGCCGAACGTCTGGCCCGCCGAGGCGCCCCGGCTGCGGGCGCTCTGCGAGGAGTACGTGGCGCGGATGGCACGACTGGAGAACCTGCTCCTCGAACTGCTCGGCGGGGCGCTCGGACTCGAACCGGACTTCTTCACCCGCCACATGGACCACCCGACGTACGGCTTCAACATCAACTGGTACCCGGGCACGGAGGTCGTCGGCGAGGCGCGGCCGGGTCAGTTCCGGATCGGGCCGCACACGGACTTCGGCACCGTCACCATCCTCGACCGGCAGGCGGGCAAGGGCGGGCTCCAGGTGTTCACGGACGCGGACGGCTGGCAGGACGCGCCGTTCGACCCGGCGGCGCTGACGGTCAACATCGGGGACCTCATGGCCCGCTGGACCGGCGACCGGTGGCGCTCGGGGCGGCACCGGGTGCTGCCGCCGCCGACCGACGCGCCCGCTGAGGAGCTGATCTCGCTCGTCTACTTCGGCGAGTGCACACCGGGAACGCTGGTCGAGTCGGTCCCCGCCCCCGTCGGCCGCGTGACGTACGAACCGGTGGACTCCCACACCTACCTGCGCCGGAAACTCGATTCGATCACTGTCGGTTGAACGGTAGAACGTTTTCGTAACTGAACAGACACCGGATGCTCTATCCCGAACCAACCCCCCCTTCTTAAACTGTTGTTGATACACCTCACATCAGCACATACGGAATGGACCGGACCGCGGACCAGGGGGAGATGCGGTGCACACAGGGCTGCACGGCCGGGGGGCGCTCTTCGACACCGATCCGCCCGGACTCGCGTCACGACTGGTCGGCCTGCGTCCGTACCAGCTCCGCGCCACCCCGTACGAACACCCCGAGGAACCGCCCTTCGTGGTCTTCGCGGGCGGCCGGGGACTGGGGAAGACCGCCGTACTCCTCGCCCTGCGCGACGCCTACCGCGGGCACACGCCCGTCGCCCTGGTCGACGGCGAGGACCGGCAGTTCGACGCGCCGCCCCCGGACCGTCCGGCCGAGTCCTGGTCACCGGTGGGACAGGCGCTCACCACGGCCGCGGAACAGCTCGCCGAACCGGTGAAGGGCGCGGGCCGGATCGGCTTCCCGCGGCTGTCGTCCGGACTGCTGGCCGTGGCGGCGGGCGGCTGGAGCGACCGCGACGTGCCGCGCATCCGGCAGGAGGCGGAGCGCATCCTGCTGCTGACCGAGACCGAGTCCTGGCTGTCGGGGTTCGCGGGACGCTGGGTGAGCAAGGTGATCTCCAAGCTCGTCGCGTCGACGAGCGGGACCGGCCCGGTGGTGGAACCCATCATCGAAGCGACCCTGGAGGCCTTCACGGAGGGCGTCTCCCCGGCCCACCGCCGGCTGCGCAGGGCCGCCGGCTGGTACCGCGACTACCCGAACGCCGGCGGCAGCCCCAAGCTCGCGCTGATCCTGCTCTCCCGGCACTTCCGGGCGGGCGGCGACTCCCGCAGACACGCCGAACGCCATCTCGTACGGGCCCTGCTGGCCGACCTCGACGACGCGTACGCGGGCGTCGTCCAGCGCTCCCACCGGCGCGGGCGCCCCGTCCTGCTGATCGACAACGTCCAGGAACCGGCGGGCCTCGGACTGCTGGAGCCGGTCCTGCGCGACCGCGCCGACGGCATCAAGGACCAGGCCGTGTTCTTCGCCGCGCTACGGGGCCACGCGCATCCGGCGCTGCGCAACGCGGGCCGCCTCGCGCTGTCCGAGACGGCCCGGTCCACCGGCTGGCGGCCCGGCACCTCCCCGTCCTCGCGGGCCCTGCTCGTCCCGCTGCCGCCGCTGACCCCCGACGACACCCTGCACATCATGGACACCGCGTCCGGCGGCCTCGGCACCGGACCCGCCCCGGCCGCCGTCCCGCCCCAACTCCCGCACGCCACGCACCGGCTGACCGGCGGCAGCCCGCTCGGCATCACCCTGCTGGCCGCCTCGGTCCGGCAGAACCCGCCCGAAGACGCCGCCTCGCTCGGCACGCTGCTCACCGCCGACATCGCCCCGCACGAGGACCAGGCCGGCCGCCCCGCCTATCAGGAACTCCTCGGCCGGCTCGTCCCCGGCGGCCGGCTCGACGAACTGACCGTGCTGGCCGCGGCCCACGACCGCGACTCGGCGTGCTCGCTCGCCCAGTCGCGACTGCCGGAGGACTTCGGCGCGTCCGGCGTCCTGGACCTGGAGGAACGGCTCGCGTCGGAGGGCTGGGCGACGGCGGCCGGGCAGTTCGTCGGCGACCCGTTCCTGCGCGCGCTCCTCCTGCTCAGGCTCCACCACGACGGCGCCGACCACGCAGGATGGCGGGCGGTGCACCGCGCCCTCGTCGACCACTACCAGGACCTGGGCCGGACCTCCCCGGCGGACAGCGACCGCTACCGACTGCACCACGAACTCGCCCTCGGAAAAGCCGACTTCGCGGTGGCCCATCTACGCGACACCTTTCCCGGCTCCGACACCCGCGACTGGCTGTCCGCCCTGCTCTTCATCGCCTCCGCGCCCTACTACCACGCCCACGGTCCGGACGGCCGCGACTTCGAGGGCCCCGACCACCGCGCCTCCGTCGCCCTCGGCCGCACGGACGCCGCGCACCACCCTCCGGAGGGCGTGGACGCCGTACTGCACCTGCGGGTACGGCGGTTGCTGCACGCGGTGTGGCAGCTCACGGACCCCCTGGTGCTGCCGGACCCGAGGGTGGCCGAGCGGCTGCGCTTCGAACTGGAACAGCTCTCGAACCTGCGGCCCGCGGGCAACGCCCTGCTGTGGCGGGCCTCGCGGGACTGGCCCTCGGACGTCCTGGCCGGACGTCCGCTGCGCGTACCGGACGACGAGGACGGAGGACGGTGATGGCGCGCTTATGGGTGTGGCTGCGCGAGGACATCTGGGAGATTCGTTTCCGCAGGTATGTGGCGCTAACGCTCGCGGCCGCCCTCGTGGGCCTCGGCGTGTGGGGCGGCATGACGGCCGCAAAGACGGACCGGTCGTGCGCGCCGGGGGTCGTCCAGCCCGAGGACGGCGACGAGTGCGTGGGCGTCTCCTGGACCGATTACTCCTTCGGACGTTCGCGGTTCGCCGAGACCGTCCGGGCGATCGACCGCGAGAACCACCGCCTGAAGCCCGGCAGTTACGTCACCGTCGCCCTGCTCGAACCCTTCACCGCGACCGACGCCGACAACCTCGCCGACACCCTTCACGAGATCCAGGGCGCCTATCTGGCGCAGTACCAGGCCAACCACGACACGACCGGGCTGAAGCCGAAGATCCGGCTCGTCCTCGCCAACCCCGGTGCCACCGGGGCCTCCTGGCGGCACACGGTCGACCAGCTCGACCGGATGACCAGAAGCCCTGACCGGCTGCGCGCGGTGACCGGGGTCGGCCTGAGCACCGAGAACAACAGGAAGGCGGTCGCGGAACTCACCAGGCGGGGCATCCCGGTGATCGGAAGTTCGATCACCGCCGACAGCCTCGCCAACGGGCAGGACGGCAAGGACCCCTTCCCGGGACTCGCCCGGGTCTCGCCCACCAACACCGACGAGGCACGCGCCCTCGCCTCCTTCGCCAAGGTGTCGGCCACCAACGCCTTCCTGGTCTACGACCGGACCGGCGACCCCTACACGCGCACGCTCCAGGCGTCCTTCGAGAAGATGCTCAAGAGCGCGCGGTCCCAGCCGTTCACCCCGCCCGCCGACCGCAGCGAGGAGGGAACCACCGCCAACGTCTTCGCGCAGATCGTCAACATCCTGTGCAACACCCCGAAGACCACGAACACCGTCCTGTTCGCCGGCCGGCACACCCAGCTGCGGCAGTTCATCAACGCGCTCGGCGCCCGGGGCTGCTCCGACCGCCGCTTCACCGTGCTCACCGGCGACGAGGGCTCGTACCTCGCGGGCGACGAGGACCTCGACCCGGCCGCCCTGAAGGACCCGCTGCTGACCGTGCGCTACACGGCCCTCGCCCACCCCGACGCCTGGATGAAGGACGGCGCGCGGACCGGCGGCAGCGCGGCCGACGCGAAGGTGCTCCAGCGGCTGCTGGCCGACGCCGTGCGTGAGCCGGTCGGCCCCATCGGCCCGGTCTCCCTCGACGACGGCCAGCTGATCATCGCGTACGACGCCATGCGGCTCGCCGTGCGCGGCATCCGCGGGGCCTCGCCGACCGGGCGGATCCCCGCGCTCGCGGACGTCGGACTCCAGTGGCCCCAGGTGAAGGGCGCGCAGCTCCGGGTGAACGGGGCGAGCGGGTGGATCTGTCTGGACATCCACGGGAACCCGTACGACAAGGCCGTGCCGATCGTGGAGCTGACCCGTGAGAGCCGCGCCCGCTTCGTGAGGATCGCCTGGCCGGACGGGAAACCGCCGGCGGCCCAGTGCCTGCCGCCGTCCTAGGACGGCGGCCGTGCGGCCGGGAAAGGGAACGGCCTCCGTGACAGGAGTCACGGAGGCCGTTCTGTACGGGTCCGGGCGGGTCAGACGTCCGCGTAGGCGTGCTTGCCGCCACCGAAGAGGTTGATGCCGTAGTAGTTGAACAGCCAGCAGCCGAAGGCGATCAGGGCGATGTAGGCGGCCTTGCGGCCCTTCCAGCCCGCCGTGGCGCGCGCGTGCAGGTAGCAGGCGTAGGCGACCCAGGTGATGAACGCCCAGGTCTCCTTGGGGTCCCAGCCCCAGTAGCGGCCCCAGGCGTCGCCCGCCCAGATCGCGCCCGCGATGATCGTGAAGGTCCACAGCGGGAAGACGGCGGCGTTGACGCGGTAGGAGAACTTGTCGAGCGAGGCCGAGGCGGGCAGCCGTTCCATGACGGAGGTGGCGAACCGGCCGGGCGTCCCGCCGTTCACGAGCTTGTTCTCGTACGAGTCCTTGAAGAGGTACAGCCCCGCGCTGACGGCGCCCACGTAGAAGACGGCGCCGCACAGGATCGCGGTCGAGACGTGGATGTACAGCCAGTACGAGTGCAGCGCGGGGACCAGCTGGTCGCTCGCGGTGTACAGGACGGTGACGGCGAGACCGAGGTCGAGCAGGACCGAGGTGATCAGCGGGAGGCCGAGCCAGCGGACGTTCTTCTTCAGCGCGAGCAGGACCAGGAAGACCCCGACGGCGACGGTGGAGAAGGTGATGTTGAACTCGTACATGTTGCCCCAGGGGGCACGCCGCACGGACAGGGCGCGGGCGACCACACCGGCCGCCTCGAGACCCCAGGCCAGCACGCTGAGGGAGACGGCGATCCGCCCGTAGAGGTCGCCCTGCTCGTCCCCGCCGTGCGCTCCGGGACCGTCGGGCACGTCCCGCGCGCCGGCCGCGGACCGGGTGACGACCTCGGGCCGCTCCAGCACGGTGGTCCCGCCGGCCTTGCGCGTGGTGACCGCGGGGGCCGCCGCCTTCGCGCCGTTCGCGGTGAGCGCCTCGGCGGTGCGGGCGACCTTGCTGCGGCTGCCGAAGAGCCATTCGGCGATGAACGCGAAGAAGGCCAGGGTGTAGACGGCCATCGCGGAGTAGATCAGCGTGTTGCTGAGGTCGGCGAGGTGTTCGTTGGTCGCGGTGGCCAGTTGGGTCACGGCGCCCAGGTCGTGTGCGGTGGCGAGCGTCACTGCTTCTCGGCCCCTTCGGCTGCGGGTACGGGGGGTTCGGCGTCGGCGTCGGTGGGTGCGGCGTCCTCGTCGGACGTGGTGGGCGCCTGTTCGTGCACGAGCGCGGCCAGGTCGCCGAGCTCCTCGGGAAGCTTCGCGGACTCGCTGCGGCCGAGCCCGGCCATCTCGACGACGGTGACGCCGTCGTCTCCGGTGGTCGCCCGCACCCAGACGCGGCGGCGCTGGATGAACAGCGAACCGGCGAGTCCGAGGATCGCGGCGAACGCCCCGGCCAGCGCCCAGTCACTGCCGGGCTGCTGGGTGATCTGGAAGTTGGCCCACTCCTTGATGTCCTTGTCGAAGGTGATCGACCCGGCACCGTCCGGCAGCGTCATCGTCTCGCCCGGCCGCAGCCGCGCCTTGAGGATCTCGCCCTTGGCGTCCTTGAACTGCTTCATGTGGGACGTGTCGAGCTGGTAAACGTTCTGCGGGAGGCCCGCGTCGACGCCGAGGCTGCCGTGGAAGCCGCTCAGCGCGAGCACGGGGTAGTCCAGCGCGGGGAACTGGGAGAACATGTCGCCCTTGCCCGCCCCGGCGAAGGTCGGTACGAAGAAGGCGGAGAAGCCGAGCTGTTCGCTCTTGCCCCGCGCGTTCCTGTAGCCGTCCATGACCTTGACGGCGCCCTGCGAGGTGACGTTGGAGTCGAGCGGCAGCATCGGCACGGCGTTGCGGAAGACGACCTCGCCCTTGCCGTCGCGGACGGTCACGGTGGGCGCGTAGCCGTGGGCGGTCAGGTAGACCTTCGTGTCGCCGATCTCCAGCGGTTCGTTGACCTTGACGAGCGTCTTGCGCTCCTTGCCGTAGGCGCCCTCGCTGTAGGTGATCGCCGCCTGGTACGTGCGGGGCGTGCCCTTGTTGGGGCCGGTCCGCTCGTAGGTGCCGGTGAAGTCCTTCAGGTCGAAGCTGAACGGTGTCAGGTCGTCGGTGCTGAAGAGGTTGCCGGACTTGAAGTCGTCGTAGGACAGGAGCGCGTTGGCGAAGCCGTCGCCCTCGACGACGAGCTTGTCGCCCTCGGACCGGAAGAGCTGGCCCCAGGCGAAGGCGACGAGCATCACGATCAGCGCTACGTGGAAGACCAGGTTGCCGGCCTCGCGCAGGTAACCCTTCTCGGCGGCGACGGCGTCCTTGTCGACGTGCGCCCGGAACCGCTTGGCCTTGAGCACCTGGAGCGCGGCCTCGCGGACCTGCTCGGGCGCGGCCGCGGTGCGCCAGGTCGTGTACGCGGGCAGCCGGGTCAGCCGGCTGGGGGCGCCCGGCGGACGGCCCCGGAACTGTCCGACGAACTGCCAGGTGCGCGGCACGATGCAGCCGATGAGCGAGACGAACAGCAGGATGTAGATCGCGGAGAACCACACCGAGCCGTACACGTGGAACAGTCCGAGCCGGTCGTAGAGCGGGCCGAGCACGCTGTGCGCGTCCTTGAACGCCTGCACCTTCGCGGCGTCGGTGCCGGACTGCGGGATCAGCGATCCGGGGATGGCGCCGAGCGACAGCAGGAAGAGCAGGATCAGCGCGACCCGCATCGACGTGAGCTGGCGCCAGATCCAGCGGCCCCAGCCGGTGATCTCACGGACGGTCCAGGCGAGCCGGCCGAGGGCACCGGGGGCGCGCGCGCCGCCGAAGGAGCCGGGCATCGCCGTCTCCACGGGCGCGGTGGACAGCTGCGACCCGGCCTCGTCGATCTCGCGGGCGTCCAGCGCCTCCCGGGAGACGAGGACGTCCTCGCCGGCCGGCTCGCCGGCGCCGGCCGGACCGGTGGTCTTGCCGGTGTCAGTGCTGCTCATGGGTCAGATCCCTACCGTGAAACCGTTGGACCAGGTCTGCATCTGCTGCACGATGCCGTCCCAGGCACCGGTGAGCAGGAGGAGGCCGGTCACGATCATCATTCCGCCGCCGATCCGCATCACCCAGGCGTAGTGGCGCTTGACCCAGCCGAACGCGCCGAGGGCCTTGCGGAAGGCGACGGCGGCGAGGACGAAGGGCACTCCCAGACCGAGACAGTAGGCGACCGTCAGTATGGCCCCGCGCCCGGCGCTCGCCTGGTCCATGGAGAGCATGGTGACGGAGGTGAGCGTCGGGCCGAGGCACGGCGTCCAGCCGATGCCGAAGAGGGCGCCCAGTATCGGCGCCCCCGCGAGCCCGGTCACCGGCCGCTTGTGGAAGCGGAACTCGCGCTGGGTGAGCCAGGGCATCAGGCCCATGAAGAAGACGCCCATGAGGATCATCAGCGCGCCGAGGACCTTGCTGAGCGTCCCGTTGTACTCGTGCAGCGTCGAGCCGAAGTATCCGAACAGGGCCCCGCCGGAGACGAACACGGCGGTGAAGCCGAGCACGAACAGGCTCGCCCCCGCGACCATCCGCCCCCGTCGGGCCTCGGCCAGGTCCGTGCCGCTGACCCCGGTGACGTACGACAGGTAGCCGGGGACGAGCGGCAGGACGCAGGGGGAGAAGAAGGAGACGAGCCCGCCGAGCACGGCGACGGGCAGCGCGAGCAGCAGGGCGCCGCTGTAGACCGTGGTGTTCATGCCGGTCGAGGCGGCGAGGTCCGTGGTCGTCTGGAGGAGGGCCACGCCGGTCACTTCTCCGCGAGGACGGGGTCGAGCATCTCGTGCAGCTTGTCCTCGCTGAGCGCCTGCAGCGTACGGGCGGCGATCTTCCCGTCCCGGTCGATGACGATCGTGGAGGGGATCGTCTGCGGGTTGAGCGTGCCCTTCTTGAAGCGGAGCATCAGTTTGCCCGTCGGGTCGTACAGGCTGGGGTACGGGACGTTCTGTTCCTTCTCGAACGCCCTGGGCAGATCGGTGTTGCCGTCACGGGTGTTGATGCCGACGAACTGCACGCCCTTGTCGGCGGTGTCCTTGGCGACCTTGACGAGGTTGGGCGTCTCGGCGCGGCACGGCGGGCACCAGGAGCCCCACACGTTGAGGACGACGACCTTGCCCTTGTAGTCCGCGACGTCGAGCGGCTTGCCGTCGAGGGTCTTGCCCGAGAGGTCCGGGGCGGCGTCCCTGGACCCCTTGGCGACGGTGGAGATCCCGTCCTTGCCGGGGACGAAGCCGCTGTCGCCCGCGCCGCCCGCGGTGCCGCCGGAGGTGCACGCGGACAGCACGAGCGCGGCAACGGCGGCCCCCGCGGTGTACAGGACGACGCGGGGGCGGTTCGGGCGCTGGTCTGCGCGGCAGGCGGCACTCATGTGAAAAGTTTCGCATGCCCGTTTCGGGGATCTTCCGCACCCCCCGTGCGGGCGGAAACCCGCATTTCAGGCGGCCTGCCCCCGGAGGTAGCGGTGCCAGCCGCCGACGGGCTCCTCGGCCACGTCCATCGCCTGGAGCTTCGACAGCACCTCGGGCCGCTGGACGTCCAGCCAGTCCACGAACTGCCGGAAGGAGACCATGCGCACGTCGCCCCCCTTCTGCTTCTCGCGGGCGACGTGGGTGAGGACGTGCTCGACGGCGTCCATGTAGATGCCGCCGTTCCACTCCTCGAAGTGGTTGCCGATGAAGAAGGGCGCCCGGTTCGTCTCGTACGCCCGCTTGAATCCCGCCACGTACGACTCGGACGCCTGGGTGCGCCAGCCCGGGTAGTTGTGCGAGGGCGCCCGGGTGGTGGCGACCGACTGGTTGGCGAGGATGTTGTAGTCCATGGAGAGGACCTCGAAGCGGTGCCCGGGGAAGGGCATCGCCTGCAGGGGCAGGTCCCACAGGCCCGACCTCTTCCGGGGCCAGCGCTGGACACCGCCGGGCGAGGAGGCGTCGTAGCGCCAGCCGAGCTTCTTGGCGGCGGGCAGCAGGTTGTCCTGCCCGAGCAGGCACGGGGTGCGGGCGCCGATGAGCTCCTTCTCGTAGTCGAAGGGCAGCGGGGGCAGGTCGGTCCAGCCCGTGTTGGTGCGCCACTCGGTGACGAAGGACTTGGCCTGCTCGATCTCGCTGGTCCACTGCCGGGCCGTCCAGTTGCCGACCGAGCCGGAGCCGCCGCAGAAGTGGCCGTTGAAGTGGGTGCCGATCTCGTGGCCGTCGAGCCAGGCCTGACGGATCATCTTCACGGTGGAGCGGACGTGGTCGTCGGTGAGGTAGCCGATGTCCGAGGCGCCGCGGGGGTTGTTCGGCGGGTCGTAGAGGCGCTTCTTCGACTCGGGCAGCATGTACAGGCCGGAGAGGAAGAACGTCATGTGCGCGTCGTTCTCGCGGGCGAGCTGGAGGAAGCGGTCGAAGAGGCCGGTGCCGACCTCGCCGGCTCCGTCCCAGGAGAAGACCACGAACTGCGGCGGGGTCTCGCCGGGTTCCAGCGGTACGGGGGCCTCCGGCTGGTGCGGCTGCTTGCCGGTGTAGGCGGTGGAACCGTCGCCGATGAGACGCGCGGCCGGCTTCTTCGGGGCGCCGGGGCGGCCGGTGCCGGGCTTGGCGGAGCCCTTAGGGTGCCGCGGGGCCTCCTTGGCCGGGGTGGTACCGCACGCGGCGAGTCCGAGCGCGGTCGCCGCACCCGCACCGAGGCCGATCATTCCTCTTCGGCTGACGTCGCGCATACGGTCCTCTTTTCATCGCACCCTCTCAGCTGACTCTCAGCTTGTATCCCATGAGAGGGCACGACGAAGACGGGGGTTCCGTTTAACGCGCTGCGACTTATACGATTTTACGAATATGCGCCCATTTGGACCGGCCCTTCGCTCCTTCTGGTCAGGCCCCGAACGCCTTGCTCTTGCCCTGCACCGGCTTGGCGCCCGCGAGGAGATGAGCCGGAACCAGGTCGCGCGCGGGCTCGGTGTAGCCCACGGACACGATCTTGTCGCCGCGGTAGGTGAACGTGGTCAGCGACGCCAGGGTGCACTGCCGCTTGCGCGGGTCGTGCCACAGCCGCCGCTTCTCCGCGTAGCTGCGGACGATCCAGATCGGCAGCTGATGGCTCACCAGCACCGCCTCGTGACCGCGCGCGGCGTCCTTGGCGGCGTCCAGCGCGCCCATCATGCGGACGACCTGGTCCACGTACGGCTCGCCCCAGGACGGCTTGAAGGGGTTGACGAGGTGCTTCCAGTTCTCCGGCCGCCGCAGCGCGCCGTCCCCGACGCCGAAGGTCTTGCCCTGGAAGACGTTGTCGGCCTCGATGAGCCGCCCGTCGGTCGCCAGGTCGAGCCCGTGGGCCTTCGCGATCGGCGTGGCCGTCTCCTGCGCCCGCTCCAGCGGGGAGGCCACGACGTGCGTGACATCGCGCGAGCCGAGGTGCTCGGCCACCCGGTCGGCCATCTGCCGCCCCAGCTCGGACAGGTGGTACCCGGGCAGCCGCCCGTAGAGCACCCCCTCCGGGTTGGCGACCTCGCCGTGCCGCATCAGGTGGACGACGGTGATGTCCCCCGCGCCGTTCTTTCCGGTGGTCTCGCTCATGCCGTGGCCTCCGCCGCTGCCCGTGCCGCCGCCGGAAGGGCGTCGGCGATCCTCTGAACCGCCTGGTCGTCATGGGCCGTCGACACGAACCACGACTCGAACGAGGACGGCGGCAGGTAGACACCCTGCGCCAGCATCGAGTGGAAGAACGCGGTGTAGCGGAAGGACTCCTGCGCCTTCGCGTCCTCGTAGTCGCGCACCTCACGCCCCGTGAAGAAGACGGAGAACATGTTGGAGGCGCTCTGCAGACGGTGGGTGACACCCTCCTTGGCGAGCGCCTCGGTCACCAGCGCCTGGATCCGCGCCGACACCGCGTCGACCTTGTCGTACGCGGCCTGGTCCAGCAGCCGCAGCTGCGCGAGCCCGGCGGCGGTGGCGACGGGATTGCCCGAGAGCGTGCCCGCCTGGTACACCGGCCCGGCCGGCGCGAGGTGCGCCATCACGTCCGCGCGACCGCCGAACGCGGCCGCGGGGAAGCCGCCGCCCATCACCTTGCCGAAGGTCATCAGGTCGGGACGCACGCCGTCGATCCCGTACCAGCCGGCCCTGCTGGTGCGGAAGCCGGTCATCACCTCGTCGGAGATGTAGAGGGCGCCGTTCTTCGCGCAGGCGTCCTTGAGGCCCTGGTTGAAACCGGGCGCCGGCGGCACCACACCCATGTTGCCGGGCGATGCCTCGGTGATCACACAGGCGATCTCCCCGGGGTGCGCGTGGAACGCGGCCTGCACGGCCTCCAGGTCGTTGTAGGGCAGGACGATGGTGTCGGCGGCCTGGGCGCCGGTGACGCCGGGGGTGTCGGGCAGCGCGAAGGTCGCGACCCCGCTGCCCGCCGCGGCGAGCAGCGAGTCGACGTGGCCGTGGTAGCAGCCGGCGAACTTGATCACCTTCGTGCGCCGGGTGAACCCGCGGGCCAGCCGGATCGCCGACATGGTCGCCTCGGTGCCGCTGGAGACGAGCCGGACCTGCTCGACGGGCTCGACGCGGGCGACGATCTCCTCGGCGAGGACGACCTCTCCCTCACCGGGCGTGCCGAAGGACGTACCGCGCGCGACGGCCTCCTGGACGGCGGCGATGACCTCGGGACGGGAGTGCCCGAGGATCATCGGACCCCAGGAGCAGACGAGGTCGACGTATTCACGCCCGTCCGCGTCGGTCAGGTACGGTCCGGTACCGGACACCATGAACCGGGGCGTACCGCCCACGGCCCGGAAGGCGCGCACCGGAGAATTCACGCCACCTGGCGTGACGGCCGCCGCACGGTCGAACAGCGACTGCGAGGCTGGGGCTTCGTAGGGATAAGGCAGTTCGGTCATGACCTGCGACGTCTCCGACTCCGGGGGGCTAGTGACCTCCTCAGGGTAGGCCAGGGGCCCCGGTGGGCCGTGAGGGGAAGAGCGGGACACCGTGAACGGACGGCCCCGGCTCGACGTACGGCTGCACAAGAGGAATGATCCCGGCCATCGCCGGGCCGGTGTGACGGAGCCCGGCGGGACAACCGGGTCCCCTTCCCCGGCCATCTGCGAAACTGGGACCACGAACGGACAGCTCACATGAACAACGGTGTTCAGGGGCCGCGAAGATCCCGCGGGCGGGTGTTTCGGCACGCACGTTTCGTCGTGCGACCGTGGGGGAGGTCACTGTCACGATGATCGGGTTGCGTGGCGGGGGTCGCGCGACTTAGAAAAGCAGTCGGGTGGAGATATGCATCGCGGTGGACTGGGCGAGGGGACCGATGACCTCAACCCTCGGCGTGCCCGGCGGGGGAAGCACCGGCGTGAGGCGGAGGAAGCGGCCGGCAGAGCCGGTCAGGTACAGGGATCGCAGGGTGACCCTGACGAACGGATCGATCACGCGGTCGAACGGCTGCGGGCTGAGAGCGGGAATGGTGGCCGAGTGGGGGTGACGTACAAATACTTCGGAGCGCCCGACGGCGCGACGGCCGCCAGGGTCCCGATCTCGATGCGCCCCGAGGAGCTCGGCGGCGACGAGCTCGGCATGAACGGCATGTTCACCAAGATCAAGCCGGAGACGATGGCCGCGATGGTCCTCACCGGCATAGAAGGCGTCCCCCTGAACAAGGTGCCGCCGCTGGAGCTCGTCGTCCTGCACCCCGACTACGCCGTGGTCAAGCTCCCGATGACCGTCGTCGACCCGCTGCGCGGCATAGGCGAGGAGGCCGTGGGCGCGGCCGCCTTCATATGGTCCACCGTCCCCGACCGGGGCGGCCCGCGGGACGCGTTCAACGTCTACCAGCTCCTGCACGAGTGGCAGGACTTCTCCCACCGCCTCCACGAGGCGGGGCACCAGCCGTACTGCCTGGTGTGGCCCTGATCCGGGGCTCCTGAGACAACGGGCGGGGTTCTTGGACCCCGCCTCTTTCATGTCCCGGGGACGACCGTGGGCGATCACACGCCCGGGAGCGGAGCACCGGGGACCACCGGCTGGTGCCGCGGCCCTAGAGCCCGCCCGAGACCCGCAGGACCGCGCCCGTCGTGTACGAGGCGTCGTCCGACAGGAGCCAGGCCACCGCGCCGGAGATCTCCTCCGGCCGGCCCGCGCGGCCCATGGGGATCACGGCCGCCACCTTGGCCGGGCGCTGCGGGTCCTCGTGGAAGTCGGTCCAGAGCGTGCCCGGCGCGACACAGTTCACACGGATGCCGTCGGCCGCCACCTCCTTGGCCAGGCCGACGGTCAGGGTGTCGACGGCCGCCTTCGCCGCCGCGTAGTGGACGTACTGCCCCGGACCGCCGAGGGTCGCCGCGGCGGACGAGATGTTGACGATCGCGCCCCCGCCGGACGCCGTCATCTCCCGCACCGCGCGGCGCGCGCAGAGCAGGTAGCCGAGGACGTTGACCCCGAGGGCGTCCCGCATGCCTTCGGGGTCGGCGTCGGCCAGGGGCCCGTTGGGTCCGCTGACGCCCGCGTTGTTCACCAGTCCGGTGACCGGACCGAGTTCGGCGACGGCCGTGTCGAAGAGCGCGTCGACCGCGGCGGGGTCGGAGGTGTCCACGGCCACCGGCAGACAGCGCCGGCCCGCCTCCGCCACGGCGCCGGCCACCTCCTCGGCCGCCTCACGGTTCGACCGGTAGCCGATGACGAGGTCGTGCCCCTCCAGGGCCAGCCGCCGGCAGACGGCCGCGCCGATACCGCGACTGCCGCCGGTCACCACCGTGATCTTCCGCCGGTTCCCCATGATCACCTCTCATCAGGACGTGAGCCCTCAGTGTGACGTCGGACGGCGCTCATCGGTGCGACGGCATGACCTCGTCCATGGACCTCCTCCTGATCTTCCCCCGCGCCCGGGACGGGAACCACCGGGACAAGAGCCGCCGGGACAACGGGATCTGACGGTCCGGGACAACAGGACCTGACGGTCCGGAACAACGGCGGATCCGTCGGCGGGCGCCTCGCACGGCCCATCCGGCGAAGCAGACGTGTCGCCGCCGATCGGGTCATGCGTGAAGCACCCCGTGGGGCGGGTCCGCTCGGGACGAGAGCGGCGAACCGGCAGGTCAGAGCGGCTGGGCCCTGCCGGGGCCTTCACCGGGACGACCGGCGGACGGGGCCCCGGCCGTAGGCCGGGTGAGCCTCCCGGGTGGTGCGCCGGGCTCATCGGATTGACGGTTGATCACGTCGCACCGGGTTTTCGCCTGCTGACAAGAGGTCAGCAACCTGGTTCTGACGGAAGGACTTCGACGATGCGATCTGCCCGCATGTTCCTGGCCGCAGCGACGGCCACCGCCGCTCTCGCGATCGGCGCCCCGGGCGCGTACGCCGTCACGGCCGGTGACTGGGACCACAGCGACTCCTCCTCTTCCTCCTCCAAGGAGCAGGAAGACTCCGGTTACGGCAAGGAGCAGAAGGAGGAGAAGGGCTCCGGCTACGGCAAGGAGCAGGAAGAGCAGAAGGACTCCGGCTACGGCAAGCAGGAGGAGCAGAAGGACTCCGGGTACGGCAAGGAGGAGGAGCAGAAGGACTCCGGGTACGGCAAGGAAGAAGAAGAGTCCGGGTACGGCAAGGAGGAGCCCGTCAAGGAGGAGCCGGTCAAGGAGGAGCCCAGCAAGGAGGAGCCCGGCAAGCCCAGCTGGCACCACCACCACCCGAAGCCGGAAGGCGGCGTGCACACCGGCGGCGGCGCGCTGATGTCCGTCAAGACGGACGACTCCGCCAAGGACGACAAGAAGTACGACCCGGAGACCTACAAGGACAAGGACTCCTCCAGCGGCAGCGGCTCCTGGGGCTCCGGGACGGACAAGGGCTCGTGGGACTCGGGCAGCAAGGGCTCGTGGGACTCGGGCAGCAAGGAGTCCGAGGGCCGGCCGCACGGCGGCGTCCACACCGGTGGCGGCGGTCTCGCCACGTCGTCCGGTATCACCGCCGGCGGAGTGGGTGTCCTGGGCCTCGCGGCGGCGGGCGTGTACATGATGCGCCGTAGAAGCTCCGAGGGTGGTGCGTCCTGACCATGTCCGACGACATATCTGCCGACATAGCGGTCCGGGCCGTCATCCCCTCACCCCATGGCGGCCCGGCCGGTCGCTCGTCCGGCCTCCGCGGCGCTCGCCGCTTCCCACACTGTTCCCGCCCAGTCCGATCCGCTGCCCCGACCCGATGAGGTGGTGCCCGATGGCAGCCCGGTTGTCCTCTCCCGCCGAGACCCCGCACACGTCACCCGAGCGGTCCCTCCGGCGCCGTGTGACGTGGGTCGTGTGGTGCGCCGGCATCGCGGTCCTGCTGAGCACGAACGTGCTGCACCGCCAGGACGAATCGTCCGGCCCCTCCCCCGCGTCCCCCGCCGCGGCGGCCCCCGCGCAGTCGCGCGCGCCCCTGTCGTCGGCCTCTCCCTCGAACGACCGCCCGGCCGCGAAGCACCTCCCGCGGTCCCGGCCGACCCGGCTGCGCATCCCGAAGATCTCGGTGGACGCGCCCTTCACCGACCTCGCCATCGACGCCACGGGAAAGCTCCAGCCCCCGCCCCCGGACGACACGAACCTGGTCGGCTGGTACGCCAAGGGCGTGTCCCCCGGTGAGACGGGAACGGCGATCATCGCCGGGCACGTCGACACGAAGACCTCCGCCGCCGTTTTCGCCGGTCTCGGAGGTCTGGAGAAGGGCGACACGTTCAGCGTCGAGCGGTCCGACGGGCGGACGGCGTCCTTCGTGGTCGACAGCGCGGAGACCTACGCGAAGAACGCCTTCCCCGACGACAAGGTGTACGCCGACACCGCCGACGCCGAGGTCCGCCTCATCACCTGTGCCGGCACCTACGACCGCGCCGCCAAGGACTACACCGACAACCTGGTGGTCTTCGCCCATCTCGTCTGACCGGGCGAGCGGTCCGGCTAGCGCGTCGTGAGCGGGTCGCCGTAGACGTTGTAGACGGTCACCGAGGCCGTATCGCCCTTGCTCTTCGCGTAGGCGCGGTAGGCCGCGGCGACCTTCTCCGCCTTGCCGACGGCGCCGTCCTCGGCGCCGATGTCGGTGGAGATCAGGGCGTGGCCGTCGGCGCGTTCCTGGATGCGCTCGACGTCCTCGGTGACCTGCGCGAGGTGATGGGCCTTGCCGTAGTCGCGCAGCGCCTTCGCGCTGGACTCCATGTCCGCGCTGTCGCCGGTCGCGGGGAACTCCTCCGGGATCGCCGACTCCTTGGAGGCCTCACTGGTGCAGGCCGTGGCCAGCAGGCACGCGGTGAGGACGGGAAGGGCCATGAGGGTGCCGGCACGGCGGATGATCACGATCTTCTCCTTGTGGGGGAAACGGCGGGGGCCCGGTCGGGCCCCCGCCGTCAGAGGTGGACCGTCGGGGTCGGGTCGGTACCCGTCGGGTCAGTGCTCGTCAGGTCAGTACTTGATGGCGTCGACCTTGTCGTTCCAGTTGCCGCCGCCCGAGATCCAGGGATAGTCGTAGTTCTTGAAGTTCTTGTAGAGCGAGTATCCGGCGCCCAGGAACAGGTGCGGGTCCGGCATTCCCGTGCGGATGTCGTAGCACTCGACACCCCGCTGCGGGCGGTTGACGTAGGCACTCGACGTCTTGTCCCTGAAGCCCCACTCGGAGAGGTGGCGCGTCTTGGCGGTGGCGTGGGTCGGGAACTTCAGCATGCGGCCCTTGTAGCCGGCGTCCTCCCACAAGCACACGGTGTTCGCCGGGCAGGCCGTGTACAGCTTGGAGATGAAACCGGAGCCGGGACCGCTCCCCTCGGCCGGGTCGGGGGCCGCCGTGGTGCCGCCGCCGTCACCGGTGGCGTCGTCGGTGTAGTCGTCGCCCGTGTCGTCGTCGGCCGGGGCGGCGGCCGGACGGGCCGCGGCGGTCATCCCGGACTTCGCGCTCCGCTCGGCCTTCCTGCCGCTCCCGCGCGCGGCCGAAGCGTGCGCCTCGCCCGATCCGGCCGCGTCTTCGTTGGACTCCTCGACGGAGTCCCAGCACTTGGCCTTGCCCGTGTCCGGGTCCTCCCCGCAGACCTCGGCGCCCTGCCAGCCCTCGGCGAGGTTGATCTTCTTCCCGTTGTAGTCGGCTATGACGCCGCCGTTCGTGTCCTCGTCGGCGAGGGCGCCGTGCAGCCGGGTCTCCTCACCGGGGGTCAGCAGACCGGACACCGCCTTGGTCCCGGTGGACGAGGTGCCGTGGCCGAGGGTGGCTGCGGTCGCCGGCGTGGACATCATGGCCGCGGTCACGGCAGCGATTCCGATATAGATCATTTTGCGCATGAACCTGACCATATAGTCATGGACATGATTATTTTCTGAGAAAGTGAGCACATCGGAGTGATCGTCGTCACCCGGGGTGTCCACCCCCTGCCGGAGAGCCACCCGGTCACTCCCGCAAGACGGTCAGACGGGCCGTCAGGTCACCTGGGGGACATGTGAGTTGAGTCACCGTTCATCACCCCGTAGGCCACAAGTCCCCCGAGTGCGACGACATCGGGGCGCACTGGGCGTCACCGGGCGGTCGGGGCGTCACCGGGCGGGGCTTCGCGGACGCGCCCCGGGCCCGCGTCCCGCCACACGATCCGGACGGCAGGCCCTAACCCGTCACCCGACGGATCCGGCCACCCTTGACGCCTCCCATACGGGGCACACCGCACCTTTGACGCGCCCCTTACGGGGCGGGCGCACCGGCGGGCGGCCAGGCCTCCGAACGGGCTACGGCCGCCTCGCGCCGGACGCTCTCGTGATGCGCGACCAGCAGGTATTAACGCAAGCTTGACGCCTGAGGCCCCTGGACGCCCGGGCTCGTGAATCGCTCTCTGCCTACGCTGATGGGCGCCGTCTCCACGATGGCCAAAACCGTTCGACGAGACGTACGTCAGGAGAGTCACCGATGGCCAGCACCGAGCCCGCCCCGCCGAGCCGCTTGCGGGCGTGGATGCTGGAAGGCCTGTCCGACATCAGCAAGGGCAAGGGCCGCCGGCTGCCGCAGCCGGCCGCCGAACCCACGCCCGTGCACAAGGGGCAGCGCTGGTGGCGCGTCATGTGCCTGACCGGCGTCGACTACTTCTCCACCCTCGGCTACCAGCCCGGCATCGCCGCCCTCGCGGCCGGACTGCTGTCCCCCGTGGCGACCGTCGTGCTCGTCATCGTCACCCTGGCGGGCGCACTGCCCGTCTACCGCCGGGTCTCGCAGGAGAGCTCGCGCGGCGAGGGCTCCATCGCGATGCTGGAACGCCTGCTCTCCTTCTGGAAGGGCAAGCTGTTCGTCCTCACCCTGCTCGGCTTCGCCGCCACCGACTTCCTGATCACCATCACCCTCTCGGCGGCCGACGCCTCCACCCACCTGGTGGAGAACCCCCACCTGAACAGCGCCCTGCACGACAAACAGATGGTGATCACCCTGTTCCTGGTGGCCCTGCTGGGCGCCGTCTTCCTCAAGGGCTTCCTGGAGGCGATCGGCGTCGCGGTCGTCCTGGTGGGCATCTACCTCGGCCTCAACGTCGTCGTCGCCGTGGCGGGAGTCTGGGAGGTCGTCACCCACGAGACCCTCGTCACCGACTGGACCACCGCGCTGACCGCCGAACACGGCAACGTCTTCGCCATGATCGGCGTCTCCCTGCTGGTCTTCCCGAAACTCGCGCTCGGCCTGTCCGGCTTCGAGACCGGAGTCGCGGTCATGCCGCACGTCAAGGGCGACCCGTCCGACACCGAGGACAAGCCCGCCGGACGCATCCGCGACACCAAGAAGCTCCTGACCACCGCCGCCGTGATCATGAGCGTCTTCCTGATCGTCACCAGCCTCATCACCACCGTGCTGATCCCCGAGAAGGAGTTCGAGCCGGGCGGCCAGGCCAACGGCCGCGCCCTCGCCTACCTCGCCCACGAGTACCTCGGCAACGCCTTCGGCACGGTCTACGACATCTCCACCATCTGCATCCTGTGGTTCGCCGGCGCCTCCGCCATGGCCGGGCTCCTCAACCTCATGCCGCGCTACCTCCCGCGCTACGGCATGGCCCCCCACTGGGCCCGCGCCGTCCGCCCCATGGTGATCGTCTTCACCCTGATCGCGTTCCTGGTCACCTGGCTCTTCGACGCCGACGTCGACGCCCAGGGCGGCGCGTACGCGACCGGTGTCCTCGTCCTGATCAGCTCCGCCGCCATCGCCGTCACCATCGCCGCCCGCAAGGCCCGCCAGAAACACTGGACCATCGCCTTCGCGGTCATCTCGGCCGTCTTCCTCTACACGACCGTCGTCAACATCATCGAACGCCCCGACGGTGTGAAGATCGGCGCCTGCTTCATCGCCGGCATCATCACGGTCTCCCTGCTCTCCCGGCTCGCCCGGGCCTTCGAGCTGCGGGTGACCAGCATGACCATGGACGACATGGCCGAACGGTTCGTACGGGACATCGCGAGCCGGCGGATGCGCTTCATCGCCAACGAGCCCGACAAGCGCGACATCACCGAGTACCGCGAGAAGATCGAGCAGATCCGCGCCGACCACGACCTCCCGCCCCAGGAGGACTTCGTGTTCCTGGAGGTCACCGTCCGCGACCCCTCCGAGTTCGAGTCCGTCCTGAACGTACGCGGCGAGGTCATGCACGGCCGCTACCGCGTCCTGACCCTGGAGTCCGCCTCCATCCCCAACGCCCTCGCCACCCTGCTCCTCTACGTGCGCGACACCACCGGCGGCACCCCGCACATCTACTTCGAGTGGACCGAGGGCAACCCCTTCACCAACTTCCTGCGCTTCTTCCTCTTCGGCCAGGGCGAGGTCGCCCCCGTCACCCGGGAGGTCCTGCGCGAGGCCGAACCCGACCGGGCGCGCCGGCCACGGGTGCACGTCGGCTGAACCCACGGGTGCACGTACGACACTCCGGAACGAAGTGAGAGGCCGGTAAGAAGGCCCGTCACCGAGCCGCCCGCCGGACCGCGCGCGGCCGACGGCTTGGCAGACTGGGCGAGTGCCCCAGAACGTACTGCTCGCCGAGGACGACCGCGCCATCCGCCACGCCCTGGAAAGGGCGCTGACACTGGAGGGCTACCAGGTGACGGCCGTGGCCGACGGGGTGGAGGCACTGGCCCAGGCCCACCGCACCCCGCCGGACGTCCTCGTCCTCGACGTCATGATGCCCGGCATCGACGGCCTCCAGGTGTGCCGCGTGCTGCGCGCCGAGGGCGACCGCACACCGATCCTGATGCTCACCGCGCTCGTCGAGACCGCCGACCGCATCGCCGGCCTCGACGCGGGCGCCGACGACTACGTCGTCAAGCCGTTCGACGTCGAGGAGGTCTTCGCCCGGCTGCGCGCCCTGCTGCGCCGCACCGGGAGCGGCACCTTCGACGAGGACCCCCCGGCACCCGCGCCCCGGGAACCCCTCGCCTCCGGCGCGCAGATCTCCGCGGCCGGGCTGCGCATGGACGTCCGGGCCCGCCGGGCCTGGCGCGGCCGGCGCGAACTGGAGCTGACCCGGACCGAGTTCGAGCTCCTCGAACTGCTCGTCCGCAACACGGGCACCGTCCTCGACCACTCCACCATCTACGACCGGATCTGGGGCTACGACTTCGGCCCCGGCTCCAAGAACCTCGCCGTGTACGTGGGCTACCTGCGGCGCAAGCTCGACGAGCCGGGCGCTCCGGCGCTGATCCACACCGTACGGGGCGTGGGGTACGTCCTGAGGGAGGACTGAGTGCGCCGACGGCTGCGGCGGATGTCCTCGCTGCGGACCACCTTCACCGTGTCCTTCGCCGCCGTCGCCGCCGCCGTCACGGTCCTCGTCGGGTTCCTGAGCTACGACGCCGCGGCCCGGCTGGTGCGGGTCGACCAGCAGACCGTCTTCGCCGAGGTGGTGCAGGACCTGCGCGACCAGGTCCGTGAACACCCCTTCCACACCGACGACTTCACCTCCTCCGGCCCGCACCGCCAAGGGCCCCTCGACGACATCATCAGGCCCAGCCGCACCGACGTGCAGGTGCTCGGGCCGGACGGTTCGGTCGTCGACGAGGGCGTCTCCCCCCTGCCCGTGGACGGCCACGACCGGACGGTCGCCGGCGGCGCCGCCGCGGGCGCGCTGGCCGAGCACAAGGACGTCGACGTCGGCGGCGACCGCTACCGGGTGGCGACCGTCTCGCTCGGCGGCGGACGGGGTGCCGTGCAGGTCGCCCAGCAGTTCAGCGACACCGAGGACCTCCTCCGGGAGCTCCAGCAGCGGACGGTGCTCCTCGTCGGGGCCGTCGTGACCGCCGCCGGGCTGTTCGGCTGGTGGCTGGCCCGGCGCATCACCCGGCGCCTGGTGCGGCTCGCCGGGGCCGCCGAGGACGTCGCGCGCACCGGACGTCTCGGCATCCAGGTGCCCGTCACCGGACACGACGAAGTCGCCCGGCTGGGACGGTCCTTCGACCGGATGCTCGGACGGCTCGCCCAGTCCGAGGAGGACCAGCGGCGCCTGGTCCAGGACGCGGGACACGAACTCCGTACGCCGCTGACCTCCCTGCGCACGAACATCTCGATGCTCCGCCGGATCGACGAGCTTCCGCCCGACGCCCGTGAGGAACTCGTCGCCGACCTGGCGCTGGAGTCCCGGGAACTGACCGACCTGGTCAACGAACTGGTCGCCCTCGCGGCCGGGCAGTCGGACACCGAGCCCGTACGGCGGCTCGACCTCGCCGAACTCGCCGAGGACGTCGCGGTCGTCGCGCGCCGCCGCACCGGACGGGACGTCACCGTCCGGGTCTCCGGCGACACGGTGGTCGAGGGCCGCCCGAGCGCCCTGCAGCGCGCGGTCTCCAACCTCGTGGAGAACGCGGCCAAGTTCGACCGGGGCGGAACGGCGCCGATCGAGGTCGTGGTGACGGGCCCGACCGCGCGGCCACCGTCGCCCGACTCCCCCTCGGGTCCTCCGGTCACCACGGGCTCGGTCGACCGTCTCGAACCGGTGCGCGTCGAGGTGTCGGACCGGGGGCCCGGCATCGGTGACGACGACCTCGCGCGTGTCTTCGACCGCTTCTACCGGACCGCCGACGCCCGCAGCCTCCCCGGCTCGGGGCTCGGTCTGTCGATCGTGCGCGAGGTCTCCGCGGCCCACGGAGGCAGCCCGTTCGCCCACCCCCGGGAGGGGGGTGGCACAGTGATCGGCTTCACGGTGGAGGGCACGCGTCCGATCGGCTGAGGCACCTGCGGACCGGGCCGGTGGGGGGGGGCGGGGCCGTGCCGGTACATCCGCCCGTCGCCGTTGGACGGAGATGTGACCGTCGGTGGCGACGGGCATGTGATGTACCG